>DATEAO010000118.1:0-5113 GCA_035288345.1 Candidatus Methylomirabilota bacterium
TGCGATCACTCATATCTCGTCGACGAAGGTGGGTCTGTTTCCCAGTCGCCAGATCCACTCGATGTCTTTGTGGACCAGTGATCCCATCAGTCCGAGTGCGGAGATGATTTTGCCTTGAGGAATGTCAGCCCTACGCAGAGCCCTTAGGAAGACAGTTCTCGCGCGCCCCCAATCTCGACTCAACAACAGGTGCCGGCCCTGGATTCGCCAGAGGCGAGTCCACAACCGGTGCCAGGATCTCTCCATGTCTTGCAAAGTCGTATCCGATAATCCCAAAGCGGCCCGGTGCCGCAACGCAAACTGCGTAAGATATCGGTAGTCTTCACGCCAGAATTCCTCCAAACGTAGCGAGGAGTTAGCCGAGGCTGCATGGCGCCGCCAGAATCCCATCACCGCAGGACGAAAGGCGAATTTGCCCTTGAGTGCGAGGTTTATGCAAGTGGCCCAATCCACGGCATGATGATCCCCGACGGTCTGGAACCCGCCAAGGGCGTCCAATGGGGATCGTCTGAAGATCACGGCACATGGATACGTGAACAAGCCAGGACTGGGAAGCAGCATCGCGGGGATGGCGCTACCTACCGGGTTGTTGGTGAAAACAGATTGAGGGATCCTGCGGAGGTCTGAGGTCGATGGGATTGTCTGACTGGTAGCGATCCCATTAGACCTTACGACCCGTGCGAGACCATACGCCAACACGGTTTCTGGGTCGGTAAATCCAGGTACTAGGGTTGCCAGTTTGTCCGGAGGCCAGAAATCGTCTCCTTCCAAGATTGCTATCAGATCTCCCTGGGCCAGGCGGAGCGCGTGGTTGTAGGTTTCGGCAAGCCCAAAGATGCCTTGATGGGGCTGCACGACTACGCGAATACGATTATCGCGAATGTCCCGGACGATATCTACCGTATCATCGGTCGATCCATCGTCTATGATGATCTGTTCCCAATCGGCGTATGTCTGGGCTAACACGCTTCCGACTCAATTCCTGATGTAGCGCTCGTGGTTGAACGTGGGAGTGATAATGCTTACCAATGGCACCGCCACCATGATTCTCGATCTAGCCTCCTGCCAGAGGCGTTCCTGCTTTCACTGAGGCATCGTTTGTTGGTCTGGCATCGATGATGAATTGCCAGGCAAAGAGGCTGGGAAACCTCGAGACCAAGAAACGGCGAAGCTGATTCAGCTGGGACCGCACTATGGGAATCACTCCCACGGTGAAGCGCAGCGACACAATATGGTATCCACTCTCTTCAAAGAGCTCTCTCACTGTCTGCAGCGTAAAGAATCGGAGATGAGTTCGGTCAAGAAGGCCTATCTCTTCGTAGTGAAACTGACCAAGGAGAAGTTTCCAACGCACTGTCCAGTGGGCTACATTGGGGATCGAGGCAAGGACGCGACCACTCGGCTTAAGCTTTAGCCGAATCTCCTCAAGTACTCGTCGTGGATCCTTGAGATGTTCTAGTACATCAGCAAACAAGACTGCGTCGTACCGCGACTGTATTCGCCCGAGTAGTGCCGCGTCCTCTACAGAGCCAATGTAAGCCTGCCGGGCATGAACTGCTGCTTGCCGTGCAGCTTCCCCGTCGATCTCCACAATATCGACGATACATCCCTTCTCGCGAAGCAAACGCGTCATGTATCCTGTCGCTGGTCCGATCTCCAAAACCGTTTCCCCTGGGGCTGCCTCGGTAAGCAGAAGGTGATGACTCGCGCCGAGTCCGAACTTACGGACGGCCTCGTCATAGCGGTTAATGTTGCTCACGGTCGTTTCCAAATAGGTGATCCGCCAGAAAGCAACGACCATTCCAAGCGCACTATAAGCGCACTGTAAACTATTAACCCACCTGCCACTGAAGCCAGTGGATGGAATGACCAAAGCGATACGGCCACCACCGCCGCGGCCACAGTAGCCAGAAGTGGCGTTCTGAAGGCTTCGCGGAATGGAAAAGTTGCACGCACAATATGCTGTGCGACAAGGAGGAAGATGACAAAGGAGACAGCCTCTGAGAGAACCGTTGCCACGCTAGCTCCAAGGATTGAATACGGAGGAATCAAAAGCAAATTGAGTCCAATATTGAGCCCGGCGGTAAGGAAGGATAGCGCCATCGTAAGATTGAGATTTTCTGCAGAAAGCAACAAGGCCCCGGTGGGCGAATGGATGAAAACAAAGAAGATGGCCAATGAAAGTACCCGAAGAGCTGACGCTGCCTTCTCGTAGGCGACGCCATAGAATAGCCGAACCACTTCGGGGGCGAGAACCACGAGCGTTCCCATGAGAGGGATGGCCACAATTGCCAGCACCTTCATCGTCCGGGCGTACAATCGCCAGAGCTCTTCTCGCCGCTGCACGTGCAGTTGGGCAAAGACGGGAAAGACAGCCGTAGTGAGAGCGGCGGGGATGAAGATGGAAGCCTCCAGAATCCTGTAAGCTGCCGCGTACTGACCGGTGATTTCGGGGCCTTTCATGAAATTCAACATCACGGTATCTATTCGGAAATAGACAACCCCCAGAAAGGAAAGCAGAGCGTAAGGCCACGCTCGCAGGAATGCCTCTCTCCAAAATCCACGTTGTGCGAAGGGCTTTCCTAGCAGACCTTTGTTCCACCAATAGAGGAATAGCGAAGAAGCATGCAGGACGGACGCAAGCACAAGAGCAACAAAGAGGTTGCCCAGACCTCCTTCCGTCAACACAGCTATTCCGCCGAGCACTGCAGTGAGAAGTGCAAGCAGAGCCTGACTTACAGCGATAAGGTTCATCTGCTGTCGCGCTACCGCAATCCCGTCCAGCGTCGTCGAGACCGCAGAGGGAAACAAAGTCAGTCCGGCAATGGCACCAAGCATGAGAGTATTGCGATCTGTCCCAAGGAAAGCGAGCGATCCGACGAAGACAACGAGGGCGCCGCCAGCGAGGACGAATCGAAGGGCCAGAATATTCCAGAAGTAGAGTCCTAGCTGGCTTGGGTTTCGGGAGACGTCGCGCATAACGAGGCGATTCAGCCCAAGATCGGCGATAGTTGTGAAGAGCGCAAGATAGGCAATGACAAAAGAGTAGACGCCAAAATTCCGCGGACCAAGGAGCCGGGCAAATAGAATTACGTAGCCGAAGGCGATTACTTTGGAGACGATCTGTCCGCTAAGCAGGAACAAGGCGTTACGAGCAATTCTTCCGACAGCCATGCGTTGACTCCCGTAGCTACCGTACTATATGGCTTGGGCACGGAGTGTTGCCTTGTTCGCCAGGATCGCCTTCATCGCACCATGATCCGCCGTGATCGTTCCGTCACGTTCTCTGGCCGAGGCGCTTCCACGACACGTTCAAAGGTATCCTTTCTCGTGCAGATAGGCCGCGAGGGCAGAATCCCAAGAACGGGTATCGTCCAATTCCAGACCGGCGAGGCGGGTCCGGCCGAGCACCGAATAGGCCGGCCGCTGCGCTCGTACGGCATATGCTGCCGACGTCGTCGCAGCGAAGTCGGGTTCCATGCTAAGCAAGGCGAAGATGCGACCGGCGAATTCAAACCAGGAACACTGGCCTGCGTTAGTGACGTGGTAGAGTCCGTTGGGCGCCTCGGTCGTGAGCAGTTGGACGATCTTCTGGGCGAGATCTTTTGTGTACGTCGGCGCTAGTACCTGATCATTGACGACTCGGATCGGTTTCCCTTCTCGTGCCAGCCGGATTATAGTTTCCACGAAGTTGCCGCCTTTGCCGCTGGTTCCTGCGAGGCCGTAGAGGCCCGATGAGCGCACGACGTACGACCGCGAACAATAGGCGGACGTGACGTGTTCCCCGGCGACTTTGGAAACGCCATACACGTTGAGCGGACGAGGAAGATCGTCCTCTGCATACGGCGTCTGCTTCTTACCGTCGAAGACGTAGTCCGAGCTGATGTACACGCAGACCGCGGAGAGCGCTGCGCACGTGCGTGCCACGTTGAGCGCCCCCAGGGTGTTGACGCGGAAGGCCTCCTCGTGGTGATCCTCGCAATCGTCGACGCGGACCATCGCTGCGCAGTTCACAACAATGTCAGGCCTTGCCGCGGTTAGAACCGAGCGAACAGATGCCTCGTCAGCGACTTCAATATCGGAGTGACTGAGCGGGATCACGTCGGCGTCGTCGGTGCTACGGATGGCATCAACCAGATCATTCCCGAGCTGCCCGCTACTACCGATGACTGCAATCCGCGTCATGATTCCGGCTGGTTCCAGGTCCGCCGATAGACTGACTCATAATACGTTTCGTAGTCCTCCGTCGTCGCCCGCCGAATCCAGTCCTGGTGTTCCACGTACCACCGGACCGTCTCCCGCAGCCCGTCGGGAAATGCCATCCGGGGAATCCAGCCCAGCTCGCGCCGGATGGTGTCAGCACGGCCCGCGTATCGGCGGTCGTGTCCGGGCCGATCGGGGACGAACTGGATCAGCGCCTCGAGATCGCGCACGGCACCTCCCGTTTCCTCGGCGAGGATCTGGCAGACCATACGTACAACCTCCAGGTTGGTCCGGAACTGTTCGGCGCCGATGTTGTAGATGTGGCCGGTTTGGCCTCGTTCCATGACCAGCTGCAGCGCGGCGCAGTTGTCCGCCACATGCAGCCAATCCCGGACTTGGGCGCCGTCCCCGTAGACCGGCAGCGGCCTGCCCGAAAGCGCATTCCGTATCATCAGAGGGATGAGCTTCTCCGGATACTGAAACGACCCGTAGTTGTTTGCGCTGCGCGCGATCGTGATGGGCATGGCGTACGTCCGATGGTAGGCGAGGCAGAGCAGATCGGCGGCCGCTTTGCTGGCTGAGTAGGGGCTGCTGGGGTGGAGGGGACTTGCTTCCGAGAACGGCTCGCCCTCTGCCGCATCGCCGTAGACCTCGTCGGTCGACACCTGCACGAAACGATCGGCGTGGTAGGTTCGTGCCGCATCGAGAAGGACCTGGGTCCCCATGACGTTGGTCTGCATGAACGGTGCGGCGCTGAGGATGCTGCGGTCGACGTGCGATTCGGCCGCCATGTTCACGACGGCCCAGGGGCGCTCCTGGTCGAAGAGGTCGTGCACAAGGGCCGCGTCCGCGATGTCGCCCCGGACAAAGCGATAGCGAGCGTCTTCGACAACGTCGGCCAGGCGCGCCT
>DATEAO010000119.1:0-14123 GCA_035288345.1 Candidatus Methylomirabilota bacterium
CGGCCTGCTCATAGGCGCGATCAATCTCGGACGGGTGTTCCCCCTCAACATGCGCGTTGGTGATCACGAGGAGGCGGTGCCTGAGATTGTCAAACGCGATGACCGTGTCGGTGAAAAGAAAAATTGCGTCGGGGAGCCTGAGATCGTCGTGGGCGATGCGCGGCAGCTTTTCGAAAAATCGAACCATGTCGTATGCGAGATATCCCACCGCGCCGCCAACAAAGCGGGGCAGCCCCGGGAGCGTGACAGGATGGAAGCGCGCCATGATCGTCCGAAGGACATTCAGCGGGTCATCGGACTGCACGAGCTCAGTCGGCCCTCCAACTGACTTGATCGTGATGCGGTTTCCCTTTGCGACAAAGACCAGCAGCGGATCGGTCCCCAGAAACGAGTAACGCGCCCACTTCTCCCCGCCTTCCACGCTCTCGAGGAGAAAGGCATAGGGTCCCGGGCGCAAGCGGAGAAACGCGGAGAGCGGAGTGTCCAAGTCCGCGGGAAGCTCCGTATAGACCGGGACAAGGTTTCCCTCCTTCGCCAGGCGGTGGAACTCCTCCCGCGCTGGGAGGATCAGTTGAGACACTGAGGCCGTTCCAATCATTTACAGCGAAGAAACATCCCCCGGACAGATTGCTCGACGAAACAAACGGGCCCGTGTTTCGGTGTCGTGGCGCTTAACTGAGTTTCTGAAGCTTCTTTTTAATCTGCGCCTTGGGGACCGCGCCGATGACCTGGTCTACGATGCTCCCACCCTTCATGAAAAGCAGCGTGGGGATGGAACGAATCCCGTAGCGCGCCGCGAGACCCGGTTGCTCATCCACATTCACTTTGGCCACGGTGAGCCCGCCCCCATACTCGGTGACCAGCTCATCTAAGACCGGCGCAATGGCTCGGCATGGGCCACACCACTCCGCCCAGAAATCAACAATCACGGGCTCAGTGCGCTTGGTCACCTCCTGGTCGAAGGTGGCCTCCGTGACGTGGACAATGGAAGAACTCGTCATGTGTACGCTCCTCTCTCACACGCGTTCTGTTTCCCCGCCTCCGCTCATGCGATTGGATGGGCACCCCTTCTCGCGCGGGGCGCAACAGGCTCCGTCGCCTCGAGGCCGGGGTTGTTTTCTGCTCCTGTGCAGCCTCTCTGTACGTCTTCAGCCGTCAGCCTTGCGTGATCAGACGCCGACCTCATCGAGTCGCTGATTGCTGAAAGCGAATTCGGAGAAAAAACGACATTCCTACGCTCACATAAGTGATAGGCCGAAGTCAAGTCCTCCCCTGAAGAAACCCACTCGGCAATCAGCGTTCAGCACCCATCGGTTTGGCGGTTCCGCCAAACCGATGGGTGCCCCCGCGTCTAGATTTCGCCCTGCGAAATCTGCAGGGGGCCCGTCAGCTCCGACAGGCGGAAACATGCGGCTCCATTGAAATGTTAGGAGAGTCCAACTCGCCTGTACGATACTAGTCTTTGCTGAACGCGCGCTCAAGACTGGGTAGTAGGTCAGTTTAGGCACTGGTACTGGGTCAAGTTGCGAGCCAGACGAGGCCCGAGGGAGGAGCCAGCCCGAGGGCTACGTGGTGTCTCCCGTCCGAGCGCCGGCTTCGCCGGCGCAAGCTTCCGGGGGAGGTTCGGAAGGGGGGCGTGCCCCCCTCCGAGGACTTGTACGTTGAGGGCTGGCGACGACCGAGAACGAAGTATGGCGAAGCAAATTGACCCAGTACCCAAGGCCGCCGATCTTTGGCCGCGTCACGACGTTCATGCTACACTAAATCGCTTTTAGCGGGAGGAGTGGGTTTGGAAAATCCCAAAGTCCTCGTTGTTGATGACGAGGCAGCCATCCGAGATCTCCTCGAAGAAGCGTTGACCCGCTGGGGATACCAAGTGGTCAAAGCCGCCGACGGCGTCCAGGCCACGGAAGAACTCCGGAAGGGGAAGATCTTCGAAATTGCCCTCCTCGACATCCGCATGCCGGAGATGGACGGTCTGGAGCTCCTCCGTCAGATCAAGCGCCACGACCCCGCGACGGAAGTCATCATCATGACCGGCTATCCCACCGTGGGAAGCGCCGTCGAGGCGCTGAAAGAGGGCGCATACGACTATCTGACGAAGCCGCTCATTCTTGATGAGATCCGCCATCTGCTGGGCCATGTGGTCGAGCGCCGCTTCCTCAGGCAGGAAGTGGTCAGTCTGAGGAGTCGGCTCGGAGAACAGCTCGCGCTGAAGGAGATGGTCGGGGTCTCGCCGCAGATGCTTCGGGTCAAAGAGGTGATCGCCAAGGTCGCCATGACGGACTCTCCGGTGCTGATCGAAGGCGAATCTGGGACCGGGAAAGAGCTGGTCGCGGCCGCCATCCATCAGCTCTCCTCGCGCGCTAAAAAGCCGCTGATCCCGGTGAACTGTGGCGCAATTCCGCGTGACCTCCTCGAGTCCGAGTTCTTCGGCCACGTGCGGGGGGCCTTCTCCGGCGCGGTCGCGGATGCCTTGGGGCTCTTTCGATCCGCGGATGGCGGCACCCTGTTTCTGGATGAGATCGCCGAGCTTCCTCCTCAGCTCCAGGTGAAGTTGCTCCGGACGTTGCAGGAAAAAGAGGTCCGTCCAGTCGGGACGAGCAAAGCCTTCAGCGTCGACGTTCGAGTCATCGCGGCGACCAACCGGCACCTGGAGGAGGCGATCAGAGACGGCAGCCTTCGTCAGGATCTCTTCTATCGCCTCAATGTGGTGAGAGTTCACCTGCCACCGCTCAGGGAACGGAAGGAAGACATTCCAGCACTGGTGACCCATTTCATCAGGGAGTTCAATCAACGGTTCCGTCGCGAAGTGACGGGTCTCACGCGTGAAGCGATGGAAAGTTTGATGACCTACTCATTTCCGGGAAATGTTCGCGAGCTGGAGAACATGCTGGAGCGCGCGTATGCGCTCGGGGCCCAGGGGGAGGTCGGAATTCAAGATCTTCCGGCGTTGCAGCCTGGAGCCCCCGCTATCGAGGGAAACCGCCCGCTTCCCACCCTCGCCGACATGGAACGCGAGCTTATCCTCCAAGCGCTCAAGAGCTTCGGCGGAGACAAAGAAAAAGCGGCCCAAGCCCTTGGGCTTTCCAGACGGACGATCTACCGGCGCCTGAAAGAGTACGGGCTGCTGTAGTCGGGGTTCGGGGCTCGCAACGAAACATCCTAAGCCGGGTCCGCCGACCGCGGTTCGGGGTCCGCAAAGAAAATTTGCTGAGTTTCCCCGTGAAAAAGATCCCGACCGTTTGATCTCGAATCGTCGCTAACAATCAGGGCTTCGTTCACTCGTTAGGCCGGATCCGGAGCCCCGGACCCCTGACTCGTGACCCCCTGTCCCCTGGCGCCCAAGGCCACTCTGTCACCTTCAAGACTTCTTGGCAACCCCCTGAAATCTCTGAATTCTCGCCCGAAGTTCTCTTTATCCGTTGTCAAAGCGACATGTTTGTCGTTTCGACTTCCTATCGGTTTTGAGACCTAACATTTTGATTTATCTATTTTTTTCTCTGTGGCATTTCCCCTGCACTCCTCCGAGAAGGAGAGGAGAGTCTCTTGAAAAAAGAGTTGAAAAGCCGCAATGGAAGTCAGGAGCCGCGCATCCTCATTGCGGATGCCGACCGCGAAGCGGCGAGCCGGCTCGCCCGGTATTTCTCGGACAAGGGGTTCCGGATCACGATCGCGTCAGCGGGGGAGGAAGCTCTCAACCTTGCCAGCAGTCAGCCCCCCTTGGTTGCGATCATCGATGTGGCGCTCCGCGACATGCCGGGGGATGTGCTGGCCAACAAGCTCAAACAGAATCAGCCGATGATTCAGGTCCTCATGACCACCGGGGATTATCGCCCCGAGATCGAGGTGCGCGCGCGTCAGGTCGGGATCCTCCTGTACGCCCACAAACCGACCGACTGCCGTTTGCTCGAAGCGGTCGTGACCAAAGCGCTGGAGGAACTTCGTTGAGCCACACACAGTGTCCTCCCCAAGTGCTCAATGAAGTCGTGCGGCGGATTCAGGCGGTCTCCGGCTTGGCGGTCGAAGGAGGCGGATTCCGAAAGAGCCTGGAACAGACACTGGCTCGCCATATCAAGGCGCACGGTACCGACGCCCCCGAGTATCTCTCGCGGTTACTCCGCGACGACGCGCAACTGGCTCGGCTCATCGAAGATCTCACCATCGGCGAGACCTACTTCTTTCGCCACCCGGGCCAATTCAGACTCCTGGCGCATGAGATCCTTCCAGAGCTCTTGGGGCGGCGTCAGCACCTTCGGCTCTGGAGCAGCGCCTGCGCCACCGGCGAAGAGCCGTACACGCTCGCCCTCACCGTCTGCCGGTTCCTTCCGCCGGCGGAACGAAGCCGCGTGAGCATTCTTGGCACCGATCTCAACCCCGCCTTTCTCCAGCACGCGCGCGCCGGCGTGTACGGCCGCCGCGCGGTTCGATTCGTGCCGCCGGAGGACCTTCAGCGGTTTTTTGCGGTTCGAGATGGACGGTATCTCCTGGACGACGAGGTGAAGCGACTCGTCACGTTCCAGCGCATCAACCTGCATGACCCGGCGAGCTATCCACAGGAGACGACGGGCGCCCATCAGTGCGACGTCATTCTCTGTCGAAACGTGCTCATCTACTTCGACGGCGCGTCAGCTCGAGGCGTGATCGAGCGGTTGGCCCAGGCCCTGCGTCCTGACGGTGTTCTCGTGCTCGGACCCTCCGAGCATTCGTTCGAGCGCCCGGGCACGCTGCGCCGTTGCCAGCTCAAAGAAGGGATCGTCTACCGACGGGTGAAGGAAGGGGAGAAGATCATCCCCATGCTTCGGGAGGCCCGTCCGGCCCACAAGCCCTCTCGACGACCGGCTGTCGTTGCCAAGGTCATTGAGCTGCCCCGCCCCATCGGAGAAGAGCTTGCGCGCGACGCATGGGTGCATGCTGAGCGAGAGCGGTTTCAGGAGGCGATCGAGACTGCCGGGCGGGCGTTGGCCGTCGACCCCCTTGATCCTTCGCTCCATCTTCTCATGGGGGTGCTGTCCGATCGGTCGGGGAATCGTCTGGAAGCGGCCGAGTGGTTTCGGAAGGCGCTCTACCTGGATCCCCGGCATCTCCTCTCGCGCTTCTACCTCGCCAACGCCTACCGCGGACTCGGGGAGCGTGTGGCCGCTGAGCGCGAATTCACGGCGGTCCTTCGATACCTGAAGGACCGCCCGGTGGAAGAGTTGATCGAGGACGAGCAGCGGATGACGGCCGGCGCGCTCCGGCAAGTCTGTGAGAAGGCGATCGGCAGATTGAAAGAGCCGGTGATGGGGAGCTCGACATGAACAGCGCGGCGGATCGTCCCGGAGCCGAGTTCGAGGGCCGGTCAGTCGAGCCGGCAGAGGTCCTCGAAGAGCGCGCCAGACTCCTGGCTCACTCCCTCGCCGGGTCGGACGAGGCGCAGACGGTCGAGGTGGTGCTGTTCCGTTCAGGCAGTGAGCGGGTGGCCGTCCCGATCGACGCGGTGCGAGAAGCTGCTCCCCGCTGTCCAGCGGTCCCGCTCCCTCACACACCGCCATTCGTGCTCGGCGTGGTCAACCTCCATGGCGAGATTCTGCCGCTCCTCGATCTCGCCAACCTGCTCGACGCCAAGGGCTCGACGCAGCATCAGGAGATCATTGTGCTCCGCCTCGGGGCCGGTGTCGACTGCGCGGTCCCCGCCGACAGCGCGGGTCAGTGCTGTACGGTCAGGAAGGATTCCGTCGAACCCGCTGAGCGGCTGGGCAAAGAGGAGCTGCCGCTCTGGATCAAAGGATTGCTTCGTATCGATGGCCAGATCGCGACGCTGATTGACCCCGAGCGGCTGCTCGATACTGACCCGCGGATTCTCGCCTTTCATCAACATAGCACCAGCGGCCGGGACCGTTGAGCTGAGGTCCCGGCCCCAAAACGGAACTGGGGGATGAAACTCCTCGCCACTGGGGGTCCCGCCGGCACTCGGCGCGTTCGACCCCGCGCACCGGAAACGGTCGCGGCGGCCCAGGATCTCAATCGCGTAGCCGATCAACTCAAGCGCCTGGTTGAGCAGTTTCACGTGGAGACCGCTCGAAATGAGGAAGAACGCGATGCCGGTTCTGCGTAACGTTAGCCTGCGCCATAAGATCCTGCTCTTGCTGATGGTGCCGCTCCTTGGGCTGATCTACTTGGCCATCGACGGCACTCTCGACCGATCCAGGACCGTGGGTCAGATGACGGCCATCCGGAAGATCTCCGGGCTGGCGATCGCGGCCAGCGCGTTGGTGCATGAAGCTCAGAAGGAGCGGGGCATGACGGTGGGCTTCCTGGACAGCTCGGGGAAGGAGTTCAAAGCCGAGCTGCAGTCGCAGCGGTCCGCTACGGACAGCAAGGTCGCGGAGCTGCGCGGGTTCCTGAAGGACTTCGACGGAGCGGCCTACGGCTCCCAGTTCGCCGGCGTGCTGGGCGGCGCGCTCGCCAGGCTGGAACAACTGGAGGGGATGCGTCGCGACGTCAGTGGTCTAAGCGTCTCGGCAGGCGATGCCATCGGATACTACACCGCCCTGAACGCCGCCTTCCTCGACGTCATCGGACATATCTCCAACCTTGCCGCCGACGGCGAGGTGGCGCGGACCGTCACGGCCTACATCACCTTCCTCCGCGCAAAGGAAGCGGCCGGCATCGAGCGGGCGATGCTGATGAACGCCTTCGCGCGCGATCGGTTCGAGCCCGGCGTGTTCAGCCGGCTCAGCGCGGTCGTCTCGGAGCAGGACGCTTTAACCAAGATGTTCAGGCGCCTGGCCAGCGACTCCGCGAAGCGGTACGCCGATGAGAAGATGCGGGGCCGCGCGATCGAAGAGGCCGAGCGGATGCGCAAAGTCGGCTTCGAGAGGGAGAGCACGGGGAGATTCCGGATTGACCCAGGGTACTGGTTTCGGACGCAGACGGAGAAAATCGACATCCTCAAGGAGGTCGAAAACCGCCTGTCGGAGGAGCTTGCCTCCCTCGCCGGAAGGCTCGAGGCGGGAGCCCGGAGCGCGCGGCTTTTCTTCATCACCCTGACTGTGGCCATAGCGGGCAGCAGCCTGGGGGCAGCCATCCTCGTGGCCCGGCGCATCGCGCGGCCTCTCAAAGAGACCGTCGCCGTGCTCGAGGAGCTGGCGCGCGGAGAAGGAGACCTCACGCGGCGGATCGACGTGAGAACCAACGACGAGATCGGCGCGTTGGGCCGCGCGTTCAACAGCTTTCTCGATCGGTGCCACGAAGTAATCGCGATGGCCAGCCGGATCTCCAAAGGGGACTTCTCGGTCATCGTTGCTCCTAAATCCGACCGCGACGAGCTTGGCCGCGCGTTTCAGGAGATGACCGAGTACCTGAGGGAGGTGGCGGAAACTGCGAGTAAGGTGGCCGAGGGAGATTTGGCCGTCCATATATTCGTCAGATCCGAAGCGGACATGCTCGGGAAGGCGACGGCGCGAATGATGGAGTACCTGTACGAAATGGCCGTTGCGGCGGAGCGGATCAGCGAGGGGGATCTCGAGCTGTCTCTGGTCCAGCGCTCGGAACGAGACCTGTTTGGGCAAGCTTTTGGCCGGATGGTGGTCGAGCTGAGGAGCGTGGCCCAGGTGGCCGGGCGGATCAGCGAGGGGGACCTGTCGGCGAACGTTGTGCCGCGTTCAGAGCGCGATCTGCTCGGCCACGCGTTGCGCCGGATGGTCGAGCAGCTTCGGAAAATCCTCGGAGAGATGGCCCTTGCGTCCACTCAGGTGTCAGGGTTGGCGTGTCAGATCCTCTCGTCCTCGGTGGAGCAGGAGAAGATCACCCTCCAGCAATCCGGCTCGGTCAACGAGACCGCTACCACGGTCGTGGAACTCTCGGCCTCCCAGCGCGAGGTGGCCCAGTCCGCTCAAGTCATGAACGACCGCGCGTCGAGCTCGGAGCAGCAGATTGGCGCGGGCCGCCGGAGCGTCAGCCAGGTCGTCGAGGGACTCGAAAAGATGCGGAGCCGTTCAGAGGTCTTGTCGACGCAGATGGGGAGTCTCTCGGGCGAGGCGCAGGCCATCGGGAAGATCGCCGTGACGATCCGGGCGATCACGGAGCAGATCAATCTGCTCGCCTTGAATGCGGCCATCGAGGCGGCGCGCGCGGGGGAGCAGGGGCGAGGGTTTGCCGTGGTGGCCCAGGAGGTGCGGAAGCTTGCGGAGCGCACCTCGAAGGCCGCCGAAGAGATCGGGGGACTGATCGACGGGATCCAGAGCGCCACGGGCGCGGCCGTGACCGTGACCGAGGAGAGTCGGCGGAGCGTGGAAGAAGGGGTGCAGGAGGCCGCGCGGGCCGCTGAAGTCTTCGAAGCCATGTCAACGGGGTTGAGCCAAATCTTCGAAAGCATGCGCCAGGTCAAGGAAGCGACGGCCCAGCAGGACCACGCCACGGGGGAGATCGTCATCGCGATGCGGGAGGTCGACGACGGGATGAAGGCGAGCATCAGCGGGCTCCAGGAGACAGCCACAGCGGCCCAGGATCTCAATCGAGTGGCCGATCAGCTGAAAGACTTGGTTGAGCAGTTCCACGCGGAGGCTCGGCAATGAAGCGCCACGTTAACAACCCGGTTGCCGATCTCCGCGCGCTCCTGGCGATCAACGTGGCGCCCTCTGCCGTCGTGCCGTCAAGAGGAGAGTGACCGTGCGGCCCAGGATCCGACCTCAGCGCTTGGGCATCACGGCCAAGCTGGTGATCCCCTTCGTGACGATCTTTGTCCTGGCGATGGTGTTGCTTGGGACCATGTTTCTCCGATCCCAGAGCGCCGCGATCGAACGGACACTCGAGAAAAAAGCGGAGATTCTCGTGCGCAACGTGTCCACGGCGTCTGCGGGGACCTTCATGATGGGGGGCTACGAGGAGCTCCAGCGCTTGCTGGAAGAGGCCAAGAAGCTCGATGACGACATCGCCTACGGGTTCATCGTGACCAAAGAGGGTTACGCGGTCGCCAGCACCGACCCGACCCTGCGTCACCAGACCCTCACCCGCAACGCTTTCGAGTCGAGCGCGCTCAACGCGAAAGGGTTCACCCGCCGAAACCCCTCCACAAAGGGCCTCTTCGAGGTGGTGATGCCGGTCAACTTCGAGGGTGTCTATCTCGGAGTGCTTCGCCTGGGGTTCACGACCGAGCATATCGAGCGAGCGTTGACACGCACTCAGTATCTCGGGTCGTTCGTCGGTCTCGTCTGCCTGGTCCTCGGCACCGCGCTCTACGCGTACGCGGCGCGTCGCATCGCCCGGCCACTTAAAGAGGCTGTGGCGTCCCTTGAGGAGCTGGCGCGAGGCGAGGGAGATCTCGCGCGAAGGATCGAGGTGCGGACCAACGACGAGATTGGGAGCCTGAGCGGCGCCTTCAACAGCTTTCTCGACAGGCTCCAGGAGATCATCTCGGTGGCCACTCGAATCTCCCAAGGAGATTTGTCAATGACCGTCTCTCCCAAGTCAGATCGTGACGAGCTTGGTCGCGTGTTTCAAGAGATGACCGAGTACCTGCGAGAGGTGGCGGAAACTGCGAGTAAGGTGGCCGAGGGAGATTTGGCCGTCCCTGTATTTGTCAGATCAGAAGCGGACATGCTCGGGAAGGCGACGGCTCGCATGATGGAGTACCTGTACGACATGGCGGTCGCGGCCGAGCGGATCAGCGGGGGGGATCTCGAGCTGTCGGTGGTCCAGCGCTCGGACCGAGACCTGTTTGGGCAAGCCTTCGGGCGGATGGTGGTCGAGCTGAGGAGCGTGGCCCAGGTGGCCGGGCGGATCAGCGAGGGGGACCTGTCGGTGAACGTTGTGCCGCGTTCAGAGCGCGATCTGCTCGGCCAGGCGTTGCACCGGATGGTCGAGCAGCTTCGGAACATCCTCGGGGAGATGACCGTCGCGTCCGCTCACCTGTCGGGGTTGGCGAGCCAGATTCTCTCGTCCTCCGCGGAGCAGGAGAAGATCACCCTGCAGCAATCCGGCTCGGTCAACGAGACCGCTACCACGGTCGTGGAACTCTCGGCGTCCCAGCGGGAGGTGGCCCAGTCCGCTCAAGTCATGAACGACCGCGCGTCGAGCGCGGAGCAACAGATTGGTCAGGGGCGCCAGTCTGTCAGTCGCGTCGTCGAAGGGCTCGAAAAAATCCGGAGCCGCGCGGAGGGCCTATCGAACCACATGGCGAGTCTTTCCGGCGAGGCGCAGGCCATCGGGAAGATCGCGGTGACGATCCGGGCGATCACGGAGCAGATCAATCTGCTCGCCCTGAATGCGGCCATCGAGGCGGCGCGCGCGGGGGAGCAGGGGCGCGGGTTCTCCGTGGTGGCCCAGGAAGTGCGAAAGCTCGCGGAGCGGACTTCGAAGGCCGCCGAGGAGATCGGGGGACTGATCGAAGGCGTTCAGCGCTCGACGGGAGCGGCGGTGACGGTCACCGAAGAAAGCCGTCGGAGCGTGGAGGAGGGCGTGCGGGAGGCCGCGCGGGCCGCTGAAGTGTTCGGGGCCATGTCCGCGGGGTTGAGCCAAATCTTCGAAGGCATGGGCCAGGTCAAGGAAGCGACGGCCCAGCAGGACCAAGCCTCGGGGGAGATCGTCGTCGCGATGCGTGAAGTCGACGACGGGATGAGAGAGAGCGTCAAGGGGCTGCAGGAGACGGTATCGGCGGCCCAGGATCTCAATCGCGTGGCCGACCAGCTCAAGCATCTGGTTGAGCAGTTCCACGTGGAGGCTACCCGATGACACTTCGGTGGAAGTTCTTGCTTCTCTCGGCCACTCTTCTTTTTTTTCTGACCGCGGGACAGGGGCTCTCGATGATTCGCCATCTCCCTTCTTCCTGGCTCATCGCTCAGCTCATCACGAGCGCGCTGCTGGGCGGCCTCGTGATCACAGTCGCGGCGGAGTGGCTGGTCTTCCGGAGGATCCGGCGCGTCACGGACTGGGCCCTGGCGGCGATGGCGGAGGGAGGCGCCGGCGAGGAGTGTCCGATCGCCGCGTCTGATGAGCTTGGGGCGATGGCCGCGTGGGCGAATCATGTCCTGCGCAGGCAGCAGGAGCTGGGTGCGGCGCTCCACGAGATCGCTCGGGGGAACCTCACGGTGACCGTCTCCCCCCTCTCTGATCGTGACGCCGTCCCGCTGGCGTTGGAAGAGATGACACGCGCCCTGCGACAGCGGGCGGACACGTTGCGCGGTCTGGCTGATGGCGAGCTGTTGGAGCTTCCCACCCCCTCGTCATCAGAAGACCTGTTCGCCCAGGCGCTCACGCGACTTGCCGATCGCATGAAGGTGGTGACCAGCTCGTTTGACAGCATGGCCGAGCAGGGTGATGCCGAGGTCTTGGTGACTCCGCATTCCACGCAAGACGCGCTCGCGCACGCCTTTAATCGCATGGTCACCGCGAACAGACAGTCCGGCGAGATCGCCAGGCGGATCAGCGAGGGCGATCTCACGGTTGACGTCCAGCCACGCTCCGAGCGGGACGTCTCAGGTCACGCGCTCAAACAGCGGTGTGAGCAGTTCCGGAAGACCCTCGGCGGGCTCATGGGCGTGTCCGCTCGCCTCTCGGCGTCGGCAAGCCAAATTCAAAGCACGGCGGTGGAGCTGGAGAAGTCCACCATGGAGCAGGTCGGCGCCATCAATGAGACCGCGACCACGATGGCGGAACTCTCGGCCTCTCAGCGCCAGGTGGCGCAGTCCGCTGAGCTGATGAGCGAGCGCGCGGGGAAGGCCGAGGGGCAGATCAGCGAGGGCCGCCGGAGTGTGGGCCAGGTGGCGGCGGGGCTCGAGAGAATTCAGACCCATTCGGACGCCGTCTCGACCCGGATGGCGAGTCTCTCCGATCAGTCACGGGCGATCGGAAAGATCGCCGTGACGATCCGGGCGATCACGGAGCAGATCAATTTGCTCGCGCTCAATGCCGCGATCGAGGCCGCCCGGGCCGGGGAGCAGGGGCGAGGGTTCGCCGTCGTCGCCCAAGAGGTCCGAAAGCTTGCCGAGCGCACCTCAAAAGCCGCGGAGGAGATCGGGGGACTGATCGACGGCATCCAGGTCTCGACCGAGACGACCGCCCTTGCCGCCAGGGAGGGACGCGCGAGCGTTGAAGAAGGCGTCAGGGACGCGCTGAGGGCCGAGGGGATCTTCGAGACAATGTCGGGGGCGCTCAGCGAGATCTTCGAGAGCGTCCGGCAGATTCGCGAGGCGACCGGACAGCAGGATCACGCGACGGGAGAGATCGTTGTCGCAATGCGGGACGTCGATAGCGGAATGAAAGAGTCTGTCGACGGCCTGGGCAAGACCGTGGAAGCCGCTCAAGAGATGAGCGAGCTCGCCAACGAACTGGAAAAGTTGGTGACCGCATTCAGGCTGTAGATCTCACGCCATGAGCCAATCTCGAGAGCCTTCGAACGCCACACCGTCGGTCGAAACGACAGAGGGACCGGCGCGTCAAGCGGGCCTGGAGGCGCCAATCGGTGGCAAGAGGTCCCCCGCGGCGGCGGCGCGCCGCCTGATCAGACGGCGCAGTCTCCGGGGTCGAATGAACGTCGTGATCGTGGCGGTCATGTCCGTGGCCTTCTCCGTCTTTGCCGCGGTGACCATCTACTACCAAAACGAGGAAGTCCGGACGCTGATTGAGCAGAAGAAACCGTTGCTCTTACTGGTCGCGCGCTCTTCGGTGGATGAGGTGGATCTCCGAACCAAGCTTCTGATCAAGTCTGCCGTGCCACCCGAGCAGCTTCAAGCGGTGGCCGCGAAGTTTCAGGTGGCTCATCTCATTGTCTTGGATGAAACGGGGGGGCTGCTTGCCGCGAACGACCCGGAGCTGGCCGGAAGCCTCTCGCGTCCGGCTGTCGAGGGACGGGAAATCTATGCCGCCAAGTCTCTCGACCGCGAGGAGTTCCTCACGCTCGTCTATCCGATCAGGCTCGCGGACGGGCTGCCGGTGCTGGGGTATCTGGAAGTGGTCGCTCCGCTGACCGACATCTACCAGGCCCGAGCGTACACATTGGCGACAACGCTGGGAATGGGGCTCGTGTTGATCGCCCTTGTCGTGGCCTCCCTTGACTTGCTCCTTCGCCGGATGGTGGTTGCGCCGATCGCGGGGACGTCCCGGGCCCTGGCTCAATTCGGGAAGGGCCGGCACGATCAGCGCGTGGCTCTTGACACCGACGATGAGATCGGCGAGCTGGCGAGGCAGTTCAACCAGATGGCTGACGAACTGGGCGCTTCCAGAGAAGAGCTTGAGCGGAAGATCGCCGAGACCACGCGAGACCTCTCCGCGCTCTACGCCATGATCAGCCCCATCAACCGAGCGGCCAACCTTCGGGAGGTGCTCGACGATGTCGCCGCCAAGATACGGGACGTCGCGGGGGCGGACGGCGTCGCCATCCAGATGCGCGACGACGAGACCGGGCAGGTTGCCATCTCCGCGTGCCATGGGATCTTGGAAGAGACCATCTCCGCCCCAGTGGCGACTGGCTTCCCCGACACCGGGACCGCTTACATCTCTGAAGACCTCAATCGGGACACCGGGCGTGGCCGCGAGAGTCCGCTGAGAAATTCCGACTTCAGGTCAGCCGCGGTCCTTCCGCTCAAGACCTCCCGGAAGGCCTTTGGATCCATCATCCTCGCCAGTCGAGCGGTGGGGCGCCTCAACGCGCGGCAGACGGAGCTGTTTACCGCGATCGCCTCCCAGATCTCTGTCGCTGTCGAGAACGCCCGGCTCTACGAGGACACTGAGCGGCGGCGGCGCGAGGCCGAGGAGTTGGCGCAGGTCGCCCGAACGCTCACCGAGAGCCTGAAGCTTGAGGCGGTCGCGACGCGGGTTGTCGAGGGGGTCCGGTGGTTGCTGAGCATTGCAGACGCGACGGTCTTTCAACTCCAACCCGATCGCTCCCTGCTCGCTCTGGCTGTGAGTGGTCGTTCGGACGATCTCAGCCAACCCGGTTTTGTCATCCCGGCCGGGACCGGGGTAGCGGGCCGCGCGGTGGCAACGGGCAGACCGGCTTCTTCCGTCGATATTCTGAACGACCCTGAGGTGGTTTTGGCCGAGATCGATCACCGCCTGGCGCTTGCCGGGAGTCGCTCGGTCCTCGCGGTTCCCCTTCGGTCAAAGGGAGAGATTATCGGGGTCCTTTCGTTGGCGGATGAGGT
>DATEAO010000120.1:0-3023 GCA_035288345.1 Candidatus Methylomirabilota bacterium
CGTGGGGTTCACGCGCTTCGGCAGCTATGCGATCGCTAGAGCCCGCCAAGGAGTCGTGATGATCGACAACCCTTCAAAGGAGCGTGAAAATGCGCGGCGAGTTCAGCTTGATCGCCTGAACATCGCCCCAGATTTCCGCGATACGCTCTTAAAACTTGGGGTGAGGAGTGTGGGCGCGCTCCTCTCGCTCCCGGCAGAAGGCATCTCTGATCGCTTCGGGCCAGAGGCCTACCGCCTCTATCGGATGGCTGCGGGCGATCTCTGGGCGCCGCTTCAGCCGCAGCCAGCCGAGGAGCCGATCCGCCAGTCACTCGCATTCGATGATCCTGAGAACGATGTGATGCGTCTGCTCTTCCTCATCAAGCAGCTTCTCCACCCACTGCTGGCGATGCTCACTGCTCGTGAGGAAGCGCTTGCCGAGCTTTCGCTTCGGCTTCTGCTCTATAAGAGAGACTGGCGTGAGGAGCGCATCCGACCCGCAGCCCCCACGCTGAACGTGACTCAACTGATGGATCTGGTGCGCCTGCGATTAGAGGCGGTTCAACTGCCCGCGGGAGTGGTCCAGATTGAGCTGACCGCACATGGGGTATCGGCGACGCGCGAGCAACTTCGATTCTTCGTTGAGCAGCCCCGGCGCGACCTCATCGCAGCAAACCGCGCGCTGGCCCGTCTGCGCGCCGAGTTCGGAGATGCAGCAGTGGTACGAGCACGGCTCTTGGACGGGCATCTCCCCGAAGCGAGCTTCGCGTGGGAGCCGATCAATGAGGTCGCGCTTCCTCAAGCGAAGCAAGCTGCATTCCGAACCATGGTGCGCCGGATCTTCTTCAAGCCAGCGATGTTGCCATCGCAACCGCGTCACACACGTGATGACGGCTGGCTCCTCCTGGGTGTGGAGCACGGACCTGTGACCAAGATGCACGGGCCCTACGTTCTCTCAGGCGGTTGGTGGAAAGAAGAGACGCATCGCGACTACTACTTCGCCGAAACCAAGCGCGGCGACCTCTTGTGGCTCTACTACGACAAGCTACATCGACGCTGGCTCCTTCAGGGGCAAGTGACGTGATCTTTCATTGGTCTTTTCGAAGCTGCTCGCCTGCAACCTATCTACCACGTTAGGCGAGACGCGAGAGGAGTGGTAGGATGCTCCTGTGCCGACCGTCCTGAGGAGTGGGCCGTATCGTGTGTACTTCTTCAGCCACGAGCCGAACGAGCCAGCCCACGTTCACGTCGATCGCAACGATTTGTCGGCAAAGTTCTGGTTGCAGCCGGTCGCACTGGTCCGGAACTTCGGGTTTCCCGCACACGAGCTGCGGCGAATTCGAGCTCTGATCGAGGAACACCAGGCAAGCTTATTGGAGGCGTGGAATGGGCACATTGGCGCTGAGCGCTGACGAAAGAGTTCGAGATGTTCGGTTTTCCGAGGACTCGCTGATCGTCGATTTGAAGGACGGTCGAACGATCTCGGTCCCGCTGGAGTGGTACCCGAGGCTGGCTGTGGCGACTCCGCAGCAGCGCGAGAATTGGAAAGTGTGCGCGGCTGGCTACGGCATTCATTGGCCGGACCTCGATGAGGATCTGAGCACGGAAGGCCTGCTCCGTGGTGCGCCCGCGCCAAGGCCAAAGACCGAACGCCCAACAAAACGCCCCCGCCGCCGCCGCTCAACACAACGCCGATAAGTTCGGCTGTGTAGACAGAGGCCCTCCTTGCAGACATGTAGTAGGAGGGCGACAACATGATACAGAAAAAGGTGAAGAAACGAGGGTTGCGAGAGCCTGCTTCTCGGAACGAGGACTTGGCGTACTGGCTGAGTAAAACACCGGAGGAACGCGTCGCCGCCGTCGAAGATTTACGCAGACAATATTATGGAAGCGCAGCCAGACTTCAAAGAGTTGCTCACGTTATTCAACGCCCACCACGTTGAGTACATGATTGTCGGCGGGTACGCGCTTGCCTTCCATGGGGCACCGCGCTTCACCGGTGATCTCGATCTCCTCGTCAAAGAATGAGGAACGGGACGAAAGTATTCATCGCTGGATCGCGGCGTCTCTCTCGGCTGAACAAAGACGTGAGACGCCGAATCGACAACATCGTCGACAAAGGCTTGACGGTGATCGTCGGCGATGCAAATGGTGTCGATAAGGCTGTACAGCGGTATCTCAGCAGCAGGCACTACGACAGCGTGGTGGTATTTTGCATGGAAGGGGGTTGCCGAAATAATATTGGAGACTGGCCGACGCGTACCATTATGGCTGCTGACCCAGGGCGGCGGGACTTTGCCTACTATTCCACTAAGGATCGGGCGGTGGTAGAGGAAGCAGATTACGGGCTGATGTTATGGGACGGACGGAGCCGCGGGACGCTGACAAGCATCATTCCTCTCGTTCGGCAGGGCAAGCCGGTTGTGGTGTACATTGCCCCCGATAAGTCCTTTCGCACGCTCCGCCAATCCGATCACCTCGCCGAGATGCTAGGCCGTTTTGATCCGGCTGCTCTTCACCGAATCGACCGCGATTTATACGCGGTCTCAACCGGCAGCGGCGCCAACCGCAAGGCCGAAACAGTCCCGTTATTCTAAGGTGGTCAACTGGAAGATGCCGCTGGAGGAAAGCTAACGGGGCCAAGTCTTGCGATCGCATATTGTCGTAACACAAAACCTGACCCTTCGCCTTGCTGACAAGCGAGGCGGATGAACTTTTATAAGCGAGGACGCGAGCATTCCAATTGTTACAATTGTTAAACTCAAGACCTGACCCTCCAAGACCTGACCCTCTTGGACCCTCTGGTTTTCCAGATCCGAAATAGGTCGGGATCCAAAAGTTGGTGGGCGCGCATCACAAAAGATTACTGGAGGCCTGGGATGAGTATTTCCGCGGTAGAAATCGAGATACCAAAAGCTGAGAGTGTAACAATCACAGACGACGCCTTGACTGTTGACCTTAGTGACGGACGGACCATTTCTGTCCCTCTCGCCTGGTTCCCGAGGTTGTTGCATGCCTCACCGGCGGAGCGCAAGAACTGGCGG
>DATEAO010000121.1:0-17110 GCA_035288345.1 Candidatus Methylomirabilota bacterium
GTGTGGGCCATCTTCTTTTCGGCCTGGACCTCGGCGAGCTGCCCTTCGAGCGTCGAGAGCCTCACCAGAGTCGCCTGGCTCTGATCCGGAACTCTCACCCCGCCACGGGACTTCGTGAAGCTGGCCAGTGACTCCTCGCTCCCCTTCAGGTTCCTCTTGACATCAGCGAGCTGATTCTCGAGATACTCGCGAGCAGTCTTGGCGTCCTCGATGTTGAACGATCGGGTGCGAGCCAGGAGGACTTCTATGTAGGTATTCACGAGATCCACGGCGACTCTGGAGTCTGATGCCTCCGCATTTATCGTAACGAGTCCGTCTCGGGTGGACCGAAAGCCGATACGCGCGAACTGGAGTTCGTCAAGGGCAATCCGTTGGGGACTGTAGACGATCGGCTCTTGTCCGATGAGCTTTCGGTAGTGGTTGGTCAGATCGAGCTGGTAGTCACGGTAGTAGCGGTTCTGGATGAGCTCATCGATCGCCGCTTTCGGGAGTGAAGTCAGCACCGATTCGGCGAGGCTTCGGCTTTGCAAGATCGCCATCTGAATGTAGATCGGACGCTTGGGTGCCCACTCTTCAAACAGCGGGATCGAGTCCGCGCTCCCTTTGAGGACAATGGTTGCTGCGGCGCGGTACCGCGGCGGCTTTCGATAGCCGAAATAGCCAATGGTCCCAACCACCACGAAGCAGAGGCTGAAAACCAGGACAGCCATCAGCTTGCGGCGTCGGTAGATGCCAGCTCCGATGCGTGTGACGAGTTGTAGCGGTTCCATAATCGCTCCTTTATGCTGAGTGTAAGTCGAACTGCACGACTGAAGTGCTCACCGGGCTCCTTTCCGGAAGAGCACAACCTGCACACTGTTGAGAAGAATAAGCAGGTCGAGAAACACGGACAGATTCTTGATGTAATACAGGTCGTACTGAAGCTTTTCCAGCGCGTCCTCGACACTGCTTCCATAGCGATATCTCACTTGGGCCCATCCGGTGATCCCTGGCTTGACCGAAAAGCGCTGGCCATAGAAGGGGATCTGCTCCCGCAGCGTGTTGACGAACACCGGTCGCTCGGGTCGGGGGCCGATGAAGCTCATCTCTCCGACCAGCACGTTGATGAACTGCGGGAGCTCGTCGAGCCGTGTCCGCCGCAACCACTTCCCCACTCGGGTCACGCGGGGATCGTCCACCGTCGCCCAGACCGGGCCGTTCTCTTCGGCATTGATGCGCATCGAGCGGAATTTTTTCAGGACAAACGGGCGACCGTCCCGTCCGACTCGAACCTGGCGGAACCACACCGGGCCAGGGGAGTCCAGTTTGATGGCGAAGGCGATCAGCGTCATGATTGGCGCGAAAACAACGAGGCCGAACGCCGCTAGGGTGACATCAAGCGCCCGCTTGATGGTCTCGGTCAGGCGGGTTTTGACGAAGCCATCGGAGAAGATCAGCCAGCTCGGCCTGAGCCCGGACACGTAGACTTTGCTGGTGAGTTTTTCGTAGAAGGTGGCCCACTCTTCGACCCGGATCCCGCGAAATCGGCATTCCAGGATCTCTTTCACAGGGAAGAATCCGCGCATATCGGAGAGCGCAACCACCACAACGTCCGGTTTCAGGTCTTCGACCACCGAGAGGAGATCTTTGCTTTTCCCGAGCAACGGATAGTTCCCGGGGATCTTGTCTTCAGCGTCGGGGCTGTCGTCGAGGAACCCCAAGATGGTGTACGGGATTGGGCCGTTCAGGAGATCCCGTGAGGCGATCTCGCTCCCTACGCCCGTCCCGAGAACGAGAATTCGCTTCCTGAGCTTCTGGTTCGTCCCGCGGCTCAGGGTGACCATTCGCGTGACCACGAGCCCAAGAGCGGACCACCCGAACACGGCGAAATATGCGATGCGTCCGAAGCGGAGCTGAGGGACCATAAAACCAATCGATGCAAAGAGCACTGCGCTAATCGCGGAGGTTAAGAGAAGCCTGATCAACAACTCGCTTCGGTTAAAGCGAAGCGGAAGGTTGTAAAGGTCTGCCAGGTAGAGGACGAAGGTCATCGTCATTGCGAGCACGACGGCCTTGGGCCAGATCGGCCCGCTTCCGGTCCAGTTGATCTGTGCCTGGACGATCCCGGCTGCTCCCAAGATTGCGGTAATATCTCCGAGCAGAGTGAGAAGCAGCCGGCTCGATATGTAGTGCCTGAAGATTCTGAGCATTCTTTTAGATCGCCTCTATGCCGTGCAGGCGCGATCCTGCTTGGAGCAAAAGCAGGACCATCGTGGTGCGGCTGATGTTCTATAACTTACTGAAAACAATGAATAAAAAATCTTCGACGCTATGAAAATCATTTCCGTATCTGAGAATCGAGTTGGCAAAGGAGCAGATTCTGCGTGCAGCGGATGGAATGGGCGGTAGAAAACTAAATGGAAACGGCTACTTGCGATTAGAAATTCGCTGCTCCGAGCCGCGCAAATTTTTTCAGGAGCGCGAAAGGATTGCTTACTCGTCAGGAGGGGGCAATTTGGCGAATTGAGTCGGAAGCGGAATCGGGAGAGCTTCTGGCCGGCGGAGTGGAGCGGCGGGTTAAAACGCGGCGGTCAGGCTAACGCGTCCCTTGTTTTCGTCGAAATCTTCTCCGGCCACGTTGGAGCGAAAGCGCTCGAAGCCGTAGCCGAGGGTCATCCTCAGCCACCGTAATAGCTGGATTCCTATGTCTGCGGCCACCCCGGCGCTGTCTGTCTTGCGGCCAGGGGCCGCGTCCGCTGTTGTCCCCACCCCACCGAAGAACTCATTCTGGGCGAAGAACCCAGTGACACCCGTGCTGACAAACGGGGTGACTTGGTAACTGAGGGTGCTGCTAACCTGTCGGTTCTTCACGGTCCCAAGGTTCTGCCCTCCCGTGAATGTCGGGACAAAACCCTCATCATACGAGACTGTCACTGTGGCTTTCGCGAACTGGTAGGAGACAGACAGCCCACCCGAGAGCGAACCTTCGCTGCCACCGGAGTCCTGGTCGAATATGGAG
Source organism: Candidatus Methylomirabilota bacterium (assembly GCA_035288345.1). Taxonomy (GTDB): domain Bacteria; phylum Methylomirabilota; class Methylomirabilia; order Rokubacteriales; family DATEAO01; genus DATEAO01. The sequence continues at coordinate 2,999 of DATEAO010000121.1, forward strand.
TACCCGGCCCGCGCGCTTACCGAGAAGCCCTGTGGGATCGAATGCGTGCCGGTGAGGGCAGCGCTGTAGATCTTGGAATCGGTTCCGCCGTCGCTGTTGATAAAGCTAGAGGAGCCTGTCAGACCCACCGTCGTGAACGGGCCGACGAGCCTGGAGACCGTCGCGATGAACGTGTCAGTGGTCGTGTCTGGTGACGTCGAAAAGAGGGAGAAGGATCGCGTGTAACCGGCACTCACCGTATTGATCTGGAGGATTGGCACCGCGACCGTCCCCCCGATGGTGTGCGTAAGCGTGTCCTCGCCAGTCGGGTTCTCATCCTCGAAGATGACATTGCTGTAGTTGATTCGAGTATTGACGTTCCCGATCTGATAATTCGAGATCAGCGTGGCATTGTTGCTAAGGAACTCCGCCCGGCCCCTCCTGATCCCCAACGTTCCTGTCAAACCCGGCACGTCACTTTTGGTGAGTGTGTCGGTGAACTGGAAGCTGTAGATGGGATTGGGCTGCCAGGTCACACCGGCCAGCGCGTTGGCGCGGATGGCCTTGCCTTCGTCAGCCGTGTCGTGAGAGAAGCCCACGCTCCCGCCAACCTCACCCTTGGTTTTGGCGCCGTTGATTTTGAGCAAGAGCCCGGGAGCGGCCAGGGTCCGGAAATTCTCGCGTTTGTTCGCGGAGGTCCGATCGAAGTTGTCCGTGTACTCCTCGGTGAGCGATATCGACGGGTGCAGTTGAAACAACGGGGCATCCTGGGCGGATGCCCCGTTGGGATTCGAGAGAATAAGACTGCCGAGGAAGACCGTGGAGAGCAATGCCCTCCACACAGAGCCTGTGCGACTAGAACAACCTCTGAGGGACGATGATGATGTCATTCGGCTCTAAGGGAACATCGGAACTGCCCTCTGGGCTCTTTATAATACCATCGACGTCGATCCTCATGTTGACTTTTTTTGTTCCATCCCCGCGGATCAACGTGACGCGCCCGCCGGCGGCCAGGTTGGTAAACCCACCGGTCTGCGCAATGGCTCTCAGCATCGTGAGGTCTTTCGTGTACTTCAGGATTCCAGGAGTCTTGACCTCGCCCTGGACGAAGACCACTTCGGCCGTTGGGACGACGATCGTGTCACCGGCTTGAATCTGGATGTTCTGACCGAGATCGCTTTTTTGAATGAGCTTCACAAAATCGATCGGGGTTTTGTTCTTGCCGCGGATGACGAAAGCGGACTCCAAATCCGCGGTGGGCAACAGCCCTCCTGCCAGCGAGACGGCTTGGAGCAGCGACATCTCCCGCGTGATCTGCAAGGGACCGGGCTTCCCCACGCCGCCGACAAAAAACGCAGCGTGGCTCTTGATCTCCCTGACCACGACTGTGACCTGGGGGGACTTCACGGCCTTGCTGAAATGCTTGGTCAAAGTCTCAGTGAGTTGGGCGACGGTCGAGCCGGCAGCTTTGATCTCCCCCGCGAGAGGGACGGAGATCTTCCCGTCCGGCATCACGAACAGGACCTGATCGAGGTCTTTATTGTCCCAGACGAGGACCTGGAGCACGTCTTCAGGGCCGATCACATAATCGGGCGTGATCCCCTGCGCGTTCGCGGTCGCTGTCGAGAGAAGCAGCCCCGTGACGATGGCGAGCACCGGCATGAGAGACGAGAAAGTTCTTTTCATTGTAGTGCACCTCGCAACGTTTTTTGTTGACTCTCTGACATGTGTACCTCCGATGCCCCCTCGTGGGCTTCATCAAAGGTGTACGACTTCAGTTTATATTGTAACCCCCTCAGGCTGATCCCGAGAATTTTTGCTGCACGGGTCCTGTTCCCCCCGACCTCTTCCAACGTCTTGAGAATGTAGCGACGTTCCAGCTCTCTCAAGCTGAGCCCGGGCTTGGGCAAAATGGGTGTCTCGACATCGAGCTCCGTGCCGGTCGAGAACGGCAGCACGTCCACGTCGACGGTGTCGTTCTCCGTGAGCACCACCGCTTGCTCGATGCAGTTCTCGAGCTGCCGGACATTTCCTGGCCAGAGGTATTCCATCAAGAAATCCAGTGCGCGCGGGGTCACCATGGCCAACGGCTTGCGGTGTATCCTGCTGAACTTCTTCACAAAGTGGTCGACCAAGAGAGGGATATCTTCCTTCCGCTCCCTCAGTGGGGGAAGGTAAATAGTGACCACGACGATGCGATAGTAAAGATCCTCCCTGAACGTGCCAGCAGCGACGGCCTTGCGAAGGTCTTTATTGGTGGCGGTAATCAAACGGATATCAGTCTTCTGCGGCTTCGTCCCTCCGACCTTCAGAAATTCTCTGGACTGAATCACCCGTAGCAGCTTGGCCTGAAGCGGGAGCCCAAACTCGCCCAGTTCGTCGATGAACAATGTGCCGGTATTGGCCAGGGAGAAGACTCCTTCCCGGTTGTCGATCGCGGTCGTGAAGGCGCCCTTGACGTGGCCGAACAGGTGGCTTTCCACCAGCCCTTCAGGGACCGCCGTGCAGTCGAAGGTGATCAAAGGACGGTCTCGCCGTGGGCTGTTGTAGTGAATCGCCCGCGCAATGAGCTCTTTTCCTGTTCCGCTCTCCCCAAAGATGCAGACGTTCGCATTTCCCGGCGCGACCTTTTCAATGAGCGCGAAAACCTCAAGCATTTTTTTCGACCGCCCAATGATCGGCTCGGGGAAGACAGGCCATTTCTGCGGCTTTCCCCCGTTGAGGGGTGGCGAAGTGAGCGCAGCCGTCGTCCAAGCGGTGAGTCGCTGAGCCATCCGGTCTATCATGGCCTGGTCCGTTGACCTCGGAACATACTCGCAGCGTGGGAGAGGGCCGAACAACGCCAGCTCCTGCTGGTGGTGAGGATCGTGAAAGACGATCGTGGCGGCCTCATGCCCGAACTGTCGGATCGCCTCGGGAAGTCCCCACGCCGCCGTTTCCTTCTTGAGGTTGAGAACAATAAGATCGTATGGCCTCGAGGAAGAGAAGGCCTCGGTCACAGTTTGACGGGAGTATGCCAATATCACATCGGAGGCCTGCCGGGAGAGCACGTCGGCATGTGCGATAAGCGCCGAAGAGGGTGTGTCGATCAGCAGGACTCGCATTTACTGATCTCCTTCCTTCCGTTCCGGCGAGCTCCCATCGATCCGGCTGGTTCTGACCGATGATCTCGCGATCGCGTAGCGGTTCCCACCCCCTCGCTTGGCCTCCTCGAGCCCGAGCCGGGCATTGAGCAGCAACGAGCTGTCATTGTTGCCATTGCGGGGGAAGCAGGCGACACCGATGCTGATCGTCACCTTGCTCAATGACTCTGATCGATGGGACGGAAACGCGAAGTTCTCGATCCGCCGTTGAATCCGATCCGCGATCGCGGGGATCTCTTCCTCACCAGCGTGAAACGCGATAATCGCGATCTCTTGCCCCAACCGGCCAATACAGTCGGTCTTCCTGAGCTCGCTTCGAAGATTATGTGAGACGAGCCGTGTCAGCTCAGCGAAGCGCTCGTTTCTCGCGGGTTCTGTTGATGCTTCCGTCGGCTTCAAGGGATCTCCCAGACAGTCGAGTTCGATCACGAAGACGGAGAAGACTTCCCGGTACCGCAAGGCCCGCGTCGTCTCCAGGGAAAACAAATGCCCGAACAAGTCCGGCTTGTACATCTCAGTCCTTGGCTCGAAGAGCCACTCAACACCCATGGTGACGTTCTCCCATTAACAACAACCGGCAGTGTTTGACCTCTAACCATTCGACTGCGGGACAACCTGAGCGGCATCCTGACCGATTGGTCGAGCAACTGCTATGCCAAGGCACGGGAAATCCCGCTGCTGCTACACCGCGAAACGGAAACTTATATTTGGATTCTTTGAGTTACGATTGAAAGACGACCGACGTTGAACGCGAGCTTGCATCCTGTTGGAGGAAAAAAGCTCGCCATGAAAGAAGCGGGCTACTTTCATTGAGAAGTTTTTTTCCAACAAACCACGCGCAACTGTTCGGATGTCGAGAGTGACGACCCGTCAAAAAAGAAAGAAAGAGCACGTGAAGCGACAAGACCGTCGATGTCCGGCTCACTCTTCCGGAGCGCTTAGAAACTCTTGAGATTAGCGGACGGCAACTTGGGGCGTTTGTGGCCGAGACCGCACTGATCGATTTTGTAGAGGAGGGCCTTGTAGCTAATCTTGAGGAGCCGCGCCGCTTCGGTCCTATTCCAGTGTACCTGTTCAAGCACCTGCCGGATTGCAGCCCGTTCAGCCTCGCGCGCCGCGTGCCGCGCGATTTCTTTTAGATCCAGGTCAGTGGGAGGGGCGACTGGCGAGTCAACTGGTGGAGCGCTCTTGACCGTCTGCGCCTCGGACTTGGTCCCGAGGGTGTCCAGGATGAGCTTTTCATTTCCGAGCAACACAAGCCGCTTGATGTAGTTCTCAAGCTCTCGAATGTTCCCTTGCCAGTGGTGCTCCATGAGCCGGGCCATGGTTTCGGCTGATAAACCGCTCTGACGGTTGTACTGCTCGTTGAATTTCTTCAGAAAGTAGGTCGCGAGGATCGGGATTTCCTCTGGACGCTCGCGTAACGGCGGCACGTGGATGTTCACCACGTTGAGCCGGTAGTAAAGATCCTCTCTGAACTGGCCACCGGCCACAGCAGCTTCAAGATCCCTGTTCGTCGATGAGATGACACGCGCATTGACCCGAATGAGTTCCCGTCCTCCAAGCCTGGAGAACTCGCTGTCTTGGAGCACGTGGAGCAGCTTTGCCTGAAGCCCGAGCGGCAGCTCTCCGATCTCATCGAGAAAGATCGTGCTCATGTGCGCGAGCTCGAATTTGCCGGGTTTCCGGGTGTAGGCGCCTGTAAACGCGCCCTTCTCGTGGCCGAAGAGTTCGGACTCAAGCAGCTCCGAGGGCAAGGCCGCGCAGTTGACCTTGATGAGTTGTTTTTCGTGCCGGTTGGATGCGTAATGAATCGCCCGCGCGACCACTTCTTTCCCCACTCCGCTCTCGCCCTGAATCAGCACGGTCGCGTTCGTGTCGGCAATCTGCTCGATCGTCTCTTTGATGGCGAGCATCTTCGGGCTATGGGTGAAAAGCGTCTCGTATTCCTCCAAATACTTCGAACGATCCCGGTCGGTCTGTTTCCGGGATTGGGCCGGGTCTCGGTACGAGGCACCCTGCCGTAACGCGTGCTCGATCGCGGTCTTCAGTTCGTCGAATTTCACCGGCTTGGTGAGGAAATTCGCGGCGCCGCTTTTGATCGCGCTAACGACCACCGGAACCTGCCCGAATGTCGAGAGAACAATAATCTGGCTATCGGACGGCTCTTCGCGGATCTTCGCGATCACCTCGAGACCGTCCATATCGGGGAGCAGCAAATTGAGGAGCACCAGGGAGGGTTGGAGACCTCGGAGGACGGTCAACCCTTCATTTCCAGTATGGGTGACCACAGGGTAATAGCCGAGCCTCCGCACCATTTCGGCAAGGTTCTCGCTCCCGGCGGCATCGCCATCAATAATCAAGATCTGTAAGTCTGGCATTTTCTACAGTCCGGTGCTCATCTCTTGCTTTGTTGTACAGTCACGCGCACTCACCGAGGTCTGCGTCAATCCGCGTCGACATTTTTGGCTAGGATCAGACATCGTTAGAGGGAGTATCGGTACTAACATGAAAAAAGATTGATTGTTTTTTCATGCTCTATGAGGGGCCGGTACACTCGGTTTCGCCTATCATCAGTGCCCGTTTGAAAAAATTGCTGCCTCGCCCGGGGTGAATCCGGGTTTGCTCACGGCTGGCTGCCCAGCCGGGGAGCGCGCCCCGGGACCCCCCTAGCAGGATGCTGAAAAACCCGTGTGAGCCGCAGGCTGCTCAAAAAGGTCCAGATGCAAGGCGGCGAGGAAGCGAGGAGTGAGACATACTTAGATGTACGTTGCAACGACGAGCGACGAAGCCAACGCCGCAGATGGGCCTTTTTCAGCAGCCTGCTCTAGTTGAGGCCCGCACAGGCAGAGAACTGCCACTCAAATGGACGCGCCTCAATAATTCAAATTCCAAATCTTCGCCTAAGGTTTACAGGTGTAGTGTCGATACCTTCGAAAACGGTCTTAGCTTGACTTGCCTGGGGCTGAGTCGAGATAATACACACATTCAGATTCAGACCGTTCAGGAACAGGAGTGGTGATGAAGATCTTGGTAGTGGATGACGAGCCAGAGGTCGCTGAAGTTATTGCAGAGTCCGTGAGAATTCAGGGACACGAGACGGTCATTGCCCATGACGGCCAAGGGGCGCTGGATATCCTTGGAACCTTTAGTCCGGATGCGGTTTTTCTGGATCTCGTCATGCCCGGCCTGACTGGGCTGGACGTGCTTCAGCAGATCCGTCAGAGGTATCAGGAGCTTCCGGTCATTATTATCTCGGGCCGGGCCACCGCCGCTCAAGTGGCTGAAGCCAAGCGGCTTGGGGTCACGGATGTGGTTGAAAAGCCTTTTGCGCTCAAGCATTTGAGCGAAGCGCTTTCCGATCTCGATCAGCAGTAGTCCGTCACTCGTTTCTCCCCAAGATTTTCCGCGCCGTCCTATCAGCGTTTTAACCCGATCACTACGGCTGGTACTGGCCTCCCAGCGTAGGAATTCCGAACTTCCTCACCCAAGACTGGTCTTGGGCTCCCGCCCGGAGATCGAAAAACACTGCTGCGTCTTTAAGTTACGCTTTACTTCCTTGCGAGTTTTGCAGGATCGTAATGGTCGTTCCGCGCCGAGGCTTTCCTCCTAATGGAATTCCGCTATGTTCCCGATAGTCTTGAAGAGCCGATGCGAATCGTTATTGTCGAGGATGATCCGAACACAGGTGCCATCTTCGAGGACTCCCTGAGCCTCGACGGGCATGAGGTTCAGCGGTTCACAGTGGCGATCGATGCCCTCTCGTATATCCTCTCGGCCCCGCCGGACGTCATTATTCTTGACTTGCGACTGCCCTCGCTCGATGGGGTGTCCTTTCTCGAACGATTGTGGTTACTCCAGCAAGACATCCCAGTAGTTGTGGTATCCGGACACGTCACTCCAGACACGCTCTCAAGATGTCTCGAGCTGGGGGCAATCAAGGTCCTCAGCAAGCCAGTGGTGCTGGATACACTCAGCGAGACGATCGCGACCATCCCCGCAAGGCGCCGCAGCCAGCCAACAATTTTTTAGTCTGGTTCGACGGCATGGTGCCGCGAGCCGACCTCCTACATCCCGTTTACGTTTGCCCCTTACTGAAGTTCCCGCTTTCCGGCGTTGGGAGGTTGGAAAGGCCCTGTGGACCGATTCATTCCACCGGGCAGCTGACCGCTTCCGTTCAAGGGTAGTGATCCTTCATCGAGATCACTTTCTCGCCAGGGTACTGCGTATGTCTCTGTCGCGCTTAGCCAGATACCTTCCCGCACCTCCAGCTGCGCTTCTCTGAGCCGTTCGAAGAGCCGCGTTTTCGTCCGCTCTCGCCACCCGATTGAGGGCACCATTCCGACGAAAACATACTTGAGCTCCAACAGGATCGGGGTTGAACCCTGGGCTCCTGTATAGATCGCGGGGGCGGTGAAAACGAACTCCACCTCCCGATCTGAGAATAGTATGGCTTTGACCCCGTACCCTTGACACTCCTGAATAAATCGGGGTAACGAGGGTGCGACGAGTTTGAGCATGGGCCTCCTGGCACCAGTCGAGATCGACGACAATATCGGCAAAAATCGGCGCATTCTTGAGGGCGCCGTGACAATCACGGGAGCCGGCGGTTTACTCCTGAAGTTCCATTCAATACCCGACGATTGAAAAGAGGCCAACGGCCTCATCACCAAGCTTGACATATATTTCATGACACTCCAGTTCGTTGTCGTTTACCGATCGAAGATTGGTTTCCCTTGCATCGGCTGTGTCAATCTGAGATCATAAAACTGTGCCTATAAAGGAGGCGTCTCCGATGATGCGTGTTTGGGGCGCAGTCATAGTGGTGATCGCGTTGCATTGGACGCCGTCAGCTTTTGCCCAGGCTCCACAGGGGCAGTCGTCTCAGGGGCAGATGGAGATTGGTGTTGCTCGGCCGCAGCCGACAGCTCCGCCCCTGGCTCCTGAACTCATTCGACCCGAGCGCCCGGAGGGGACGACAGGCATTCGGGAAGAGCAGTACTACCCGGAAAAGATTCGCACCCGGCACGATCCGGCGTTTCTCCGGCCTTTCACGGGGACGTTTTCTACGGGGCCAAAGTCTGAGGCCCGGGCTGGGTTAAGTCTCTGGACCTCACCGATTCACGGGGCGAGCATCCACAGCGAGACCGGCGGAGTTGCGGCCTTTGGGTTTAGCCTCGTGTGGGATCAGCCCCCCTCCGGAGAAGCCAAGCCGGAGGGCCGACAATAGCCGTCTCCGCGATCCCTCGGGTCGCCAATTCTTCGTCTCCCCCTCCTGTTTCCATATCTTCGCGAGAAGGGATATCGAGTCGCCGATGCCATATCTGAAAGGCAACCTACACACGCACACGCGGCTTTCCGATGGAAGCCGCAGCCCGGAAGAAGTCATCTTCAGATACCGCGCGATGGGATACGACTTTTTGGCGATTACGGACCACAAGGAGATGATTCCCCCAGAGTATTGGTATCGGGTCTCCCCGCAGGATGACGGCTTGCTGATTCTGGTGGGAGTGGAAATCGACGTGAAGCCGCTCGGCCAGCACGTGAACAAGATTGGCGGCGACTACGAAACCCTTTACACGCTGAACCACCCGGCTCGTTATCGGTTGTCGCTCGAGGACACGCTGAAGCGGATCGAGGTGCTGACCACCAATGGGTTTCCGATCCATGCGGTCGAGACCACCGACAAGGGCACGTACCATTCGCTGTATAACGTGGATGGGATCTCGCTCCCGAAGATCGCGACCGACGATGCGCACCACGATAGCGAATTTGGGCGAGCGTGGATCGAAGTTGAGGCGCAGCGAAAGCCTGACGCAATCCTGAAAGCGATCAAGGCCGGCAACTTCCGGTTGGGCTTCTCCCCGGAGAACGAATCGTACCCCAGGACCATCTAGTCTAGTGCAGGCTGTTCAAAAAGGTCCAGCTGCAAGGCGGCGAGGAAGCGAGGAGTGAGACGTACTTGGATGTACGTTGCAACGACGAGCGACGAAGCCAACGCCGCAGATGGGCCTTTTTCAACGGCCTGCTAGTGCCGCCCCTTCGAGTCGCGGCCTCCCCCCCTGAGCCACCCGGCCTCATTCCACAAGGGTCGCCTCTGAAAAGTAGACCAGCCCGCTCGTCCCGTCGACCGACACCCGGGAGCTGGGAGGGATCTGTCGGGTCGCCTGGCGCACACCGAACACAGCCGGAATTCCCCGCTCGCGCGCGAGCGCTGCGAGGTGGGACGTGCTACCGCCCAATTCGGCGACGATCCCCGCGACCTGGCCGAGGATTAACGAGAGCGAAGGCCCCGGCACTCGCGTGACCAGGATGTCTCCCAGCTTGACAAGATCGAGCTCATTCTCCGAGCGCGCGACACACGCGGGACCGGCTGCCCAGCCGCGAGCAACAGGCTGGCCCTGAAGGGGAGGGTGGCTGCTCCGAACCTGACGTGCCGCGCGTCTTGGCGCGATGATTGTCGGTCTGGCTTGAACTTGAAGGAGATGGATGCCGTCGGTATCGAGCGCCCACTCCACCTCGACTGGCGATCCCAGGCAGTGCTCTACGTTCAAGACCAGCCGCGCGATGGCAAACATCTCCTCCTCACTCAAGCACAGCGCGCTGACTGATTCCGGCTCCACGCTTTGCCACCGGGCTCCCGTTCCGCCCGGACAGACCATTCGGCGTTCTTTATAACCAACCTCCACAGATTCGAGCGCCAGCGGCTCGCGCCGCAGCGCATAGCGGTCAGGGATCACTTCGCCCTGGGCCAGTGCCGCACCAAGTCCCCAGGCCGCGGTCAGCGCGATCTGTCCGTTGTCGTCCACGCTCACACCGCCGCCGGCGACGCGGGCCGTGATCAATCGCTGCACCAGAAGCGCGACAGCGGTTCCTGACGGATCGTCGCCACGCTCCCGGCTGTATTGCGCCGCTCGTGCCGACCAGAGAGAGGCCCAGCAGGCTCGGACCGCTATCGCCAGATCGTCAGGCCCCACCACGCCGAGCAGCGTCTCGAGTTGCCCAGCGTACGAAGCTGAGACGCTGCCCTCATGAAGCGCGGAAGAGCGCACCGCCACGCGCGGGCCATGTGCCGAGACGAGACGGTCGTACGCGCGGTAGAGGCGCTCAGCGGTCTGGGTGTCGAGCGGCGTCTCGAGCAGACCAAGGCGAACCCGTCGCGAGAGGTGTCGCGCCTCATGCTCGCTCGCCTGCGCGACGCATCTCGCGACGTCTTCTACGCCAGCGGCAGCGAGGTGTGCCCGGTAGGCGTCGGCGCTTAGGCAGAAGCCGTCGGGCACGGGAAGCCCGGCAGCCAGGAGTGTCGCCAGCCCGGCGGCCTTGGAGCCTACCCGTCCCCTGTCCCGGGCATCGAGCGCGTCGAGTGACAGCACCGGATCGGCACCGAGAGCGAATTCGGCCATCTCACTCCACGACCGTGATCTCGGCCACCGGGAAGGTGGAGATGATCTCGATCCCATTCTCATTGACGATCAGCATCTCTTCGATCCTCACGCCCCACTCGTACTTCTTCCCGTGCTGGGTCTCCAGCGCGAAGACCATCCCAGGGCGGATCTCGAGCGGGTGTTCGAGCGACCAGATGCGAGAGATGACGGGCTGATCGTACTGCGCGAGACCGAGACCATGGCCCCAGAGGTTCGCCGCAGCCTGGTCCTCCTCCTCGTATCCCCACGCCTCTTTGGCCGAAGGCCATTGGAGCGCGATATCGCGAGTCGTGACGCCGGGCCTGACGGCATTGATGGAGTCGTAGAGCCACTTGAGCGCGATGGCGTAATAGTCCTTCATCTCTTGGGTCGGCTGCTTGCCCACGCAGTAGGTGCGGTAGTAGCACGACTTGTAGCCGTTCCAGGTGAGTGCCGCCAGGTCCATGAAGACGATCTCCCCCGGCCTGATGATCCGGTCGGAGAAGTTGCGCCAGTTCGGCCAGGTGTTCGGGCCTGAGGAGACGATCACGTCCTCCACGTCCTCCATGCCGGGGATGTTATAGGGATACTCCATGATGTGAGCGGTCACCTGGTTCTCGGTCAGCCCCGGCTTGAGGAAGCGCATGCACTCCCAGTGCGCGGCGTCGCCGATAGCGCCCACGATGCGCAAACACTCTTGCTCGTCAACGTTCTTGATCGCCCGCGCCTCCATCATCGGGGTCATCCCATCGACCCATTTGATCTTCGCCTCCTGAAAGGCATTGAGCATGTTGATGTCGATGAAGTCGACGCCGAGCGCCTTGTCAGCGACATCGTAGCGCTTCATCTCCTTCACGATCGCGTCGGTGAACTTCTTCACCTGCTGCTTCGACGCTGGGCCAGCGGCGCCCTTGATCCACGCGTACGACCAGCGGATGTTCTCTTGAGGGATCCATGGCGCGTGGCGCTGGATCTGAAAGCCGATGTCCCCCTGCTCGAAGAGGACCGGCGCGCCGTCGCCGCAGAGGAGCGCGTAGCGCAGGCCGGGCTTGAGCCGGTTCCAGCCCGGCGTCAGCGTGCTGGTCACGTAGCGGACATTCTCGTCGTACATGAGCAACATCGCCCCGAGATTGTGCGCCTTCATCCTCTCGCGCGCCCTCTCGAGACGGTACTTTCTCAGCCGATCCCAGTTGATGCGCTGCTGCCAGTCCACGCCGACCGTGCCGAAATTAGCCATTCTCGCTCTCCTTATTACAGCGCGGGGCACCCGGCCCTTGAGGCCGTCGGTGTCAAGGGCGCGCCCGCGCTCATGCCAAGATTTAGGGATCAGGCCGTGCCCCGCCCGGGCGCGCTGTCATCACGAACAATTCACGCTGCTTCGAGATCAACTGTAAATCTCCGGGTTGTAGAGATTCGGCGGCCGCCGGCCCTCGATGACCGCCGCGATGTTCTCAACCACGATGGCGGCGATTCGCTCGCGCGTGTCGAGCGCGGCGCTCCCGAGATGGGGGGTCAACACAACGTTCGGCAGGTTCAGGAGCCCCGGCTCCACCAGCGGCTCATGCTCGTAGACGTCGAGCGCCGCGCCTGCGATCTGCTTTGCCTCCAGCGCTCTGACCAGAGCCTTCTCGTCCACGACGGGGCCGCGCGCGGTGTTCACGAGGAACGCGGATGGGCGCATGAGGCCAAGCTCCCGGTGGCTGATCAAGTGGACGGTCTCCGGGGCTAAGGCGACATTGACAGAGACAAAGTCCGATTCCCTCAGAAGATCGTCCAGACTTCGGTACGTGACGCCAAGTGAAGACTCTCTGGCTCCATCCAACCGAGAGCGCTTCGTGTAGAGGATTCGCATCCCGAAGCCGTGCGCCCGCCGGGCGACGGCTTCCCCGATCTGACCGAGACCGATGATCCCCAAGGTTTTGCCGTGCACCCCGCGTCCCGCGAAGTGCATCGACTGGCTGCCTGGGAAGACGCCGGCCCGGAGGGCCAGGTCAGCTTCCACGACCCGGCGGGCCACTGCCAGCAGGAGCGCCCAGTGGAGGTCTGCGGTCGCCTCGGTGACCAGAGGCGGGATTGTCGTCACAGGGATGCGCCGCGCTGTTGCGCTTGCCACGTCAATCCCTGCGGGAATGATCGCCATGGAAGCGATCAGCTTGAGATTCGGGCTCGCGTCGATCACCTCGGCGTCCGCGCGGTCGTGGAGCAGGCAGAAGAGGTAATCGTTCCGCTCGAGCGCCGCCACCATCTCAGGCTTCGTCACGATGTGCGCCGAATCGGGATTGAGCTCCACCACCCCCAGCTCGCGGAGCCGAGCCAGCGCGTTCTCCGGGATGGGTTGGGTGACATAAATTCTGGGGCCTGCAGGCCCTCCCCGTGCCATTGGTACGCGCTATATTCTGAGCGCCTTCAGGCGCCCGTCGACCACCCCACTGCCGCGTTGAGCTTCGCCGTGCTGATCCCATCCGCGCGGTTCGGGAATGATCGGTTTCGAACGAGAGCGCATCGCGCTCTCAGATGCGGTGGGCGAGTACTTCGGGGTTCACGGGGGAACGGGGCGGCTCGCCTTTGAGGGCTCGGGCCACCTCGTCCGCGGCCTTGGTCTGAAGCTCTATCACAGATTCGCGGGAGTAGAAGGCGAGGTGAGGGGTGAGGATGACGTGAGGCGCGCGCCTCAGCGGGTGGTCAGGAGGAGGCGGCTCGACACTCGTCACGTCAAGGCCAGCGCCGCCCAGCCGACCCGCTGCCAGCGCCGCAGCAAGAGCCTGCTCGTCAACGATTCCACCACGCGATGTGTTAATGAGGAGCGCCGTTGGCTTCATGAGCGCCAGCTCGCGCTCGCCGATCAGGTTGCGGGTCTCAGGCGAGAGTGGCACGTGAATCGACAGCGCGTCAGCTTCAGCAATCAGTCTGTCGAGGTTGACGGCTTCCGCGCCTTGGCTGGCGATCAGCTCTGGCTTGAGATACGGATCATACGCCAACACCTTCATTCCGAGCGCCTGGACCTTCGACGCGAGCGCTCTGGCGATCTTGCCAAATCCAAGGAGACCCAGTGTCTGCCCGCAAAGTCGGCGGACCTCTGCGTGAGCCTTAACGTTCCAGGCTCCGCTCTTCACCGCCATGTCGGCGACGACGACCTGACGCGCGAGAGCGAGGAGGAGGGCCAGCGCGTGGTCGGAGACCTCACCCACGCAGTAGTCGGGGACATTGGTCACCAGGATCCCGGCCTTGCTCGCGGCGGCCAGGTCCACGTTGTCCACGCCGATGCCGTAGCGCGCGATGATGCGGCAGCGCTTCAACGACTCGATCACCCGCGCCGTCATCTTCGCGTAGCAGTTCAGGACAGCATCCGCATCCTGGGCCAGCGCGATGATCTCGTCTTCTGAGCGGCACTGCGCAGGGCGCAGCTCCACGCCCAGCGGGGCCAGCACCCGTTGCTCGGGCTCCAAAGAAGGGAAGACGTAGTCTGTGATCGCCACCACGAAGCTCATTGCGCACTCCTAGATCGAGCAAGGGCATCTTGTTATCGTTGAGTTCAATCCACCGGCATGCCGGCCATTCGTTCCAACGTTGTGATGATTGAGGCCAGG
>DATEAO010000122.1:0-3859 GCA_035288345.1 Candidatus Methylomirabilota bacterium
TGGTCGCATTCGAGGAGAACCCAGAGGAAGTGGAGGGGCACTACTTCAACGTCTCCAGTGAGGAGTTTCGGGTGATCCGGCTCGACGCGGTGATCCTGGCCTTTCCGACAAGCGAGCAGAACTAGATCCCTCCCGCTCGAACGACATGAGTGATAGCGCGAGGTTCGTGACGAGTTTTCCGCGGCCTGCTAGGCTGGTCGGCTGAATTCTGGCCCCCCAAAGCCTTTTCATGAACGATCAGGAGTGTGAGGAACGACGCCCGCGTGTTGGCGGGCAATCCCTGTTCGCAGGTGGTCTGGCGCTCGCATCCTTCTTCGCGCTCCTCTGCGGCCTTGTTGGCAGTGCGCCGGCCGAAGAGCCCGACCAGGCGCCACTTCAGATCTTAGAGCCCCGCCGGAAAGTCCCGGATTTCAGTCTTCAGGATCTGGACGGGAAGACCGTGACCCTCAAAGAATTTCGAGGCAAAGTGGTCTTTTTGAATTTCTGGGCGACGTGGTGTCCGCCCTGCCGGGAAGAGATGCCGGCCATGCAAAAGATCTATACCGAGCTCCAGGACAAGGGCCTGGTGATGCTGGCCGTCAACTTCATGGAGACCCCCAACACCATTCGCCCGTTTGTGAAAGAGCACAAGCTAACCTTTCCGATACTGCTGGACTCCGGAACCGTAATGGTCTCGTTCGGAGTGCTGGGCCTCCCTGCCACCTACCTGATTGATCGTCAGGGAAAAGCGGCAGCCCGGGCGTTGGGCGGAAGGGATTGGAGCAACCAAGAATCGCTCCGGATGATCCGCAAGCTGCTTGACGAGCGCTGAGCAGCGTTCGCTCGCTCTCCGTAAATCCCCCAGGTTCACCCGGAACAGAGGGAATGTCTTGCGTTTCCCGTGGCGGCTCGATAGGATGGGGAGCGCCGCTGAGATTTCAAGGCGCTGAGATGAGTTCTACTGAATTTCTACGCACGGTCGCTCTGTTCCAGGATCTGGATCCCCCGTCACTGGAGACCCTGACCCCCCTGCTCCAACGCAAAAAGTTCAGGACCGGGCAACTGATCTTCCGGGAGGCCGACGAGGCGGACGCCCTTTACATTGTCGCCGAGGGGCAGGTGGTCGTCAGTAAGCACGTCCTCGGAGACGTTGAGCACGTCCTGACCCGGTTCGGCCCCGGGGACTTTTTCGGCGAAATGGGGTTGTTCGATCTCGCGCCTCGCTCGGCCTCCGCTCAGGCTGAGCTTCCCACTGTCCTGCTTGGGCTCGAGCGCGATGTCTTCCATCAGATCCTGGCCAATCATCCCCAGATGGCGGCTCGGATCTGCTACCGGATGGTCACGGTCTTTGTCCAGCGTCTGCGCGCGACAAACGAGCAGGCGCGCGAAGCTGTTCGCTGGGGGCTGGAGGCCACCGGATACACGGCGCTCGAAAGCTAACGCGGAATTGGATGCAAGATGACAGATATCAGATGTCGGCAGTTCGAACCAACTGATATCAGACATCCGAGATCTGACATCCGACATCTACCAAGCCGTTCCGAGATGGAGTGAGCGGGGTGGGTGAACGGGAAGTTCTCCGGGTGATTGATCGGGCCCTGACAGACCCGGCGTTTTTTCAGAAGCTCTCAAAGGCGCCAGAAACCGTGCTGGCCGACTTCAATCTGAGCCCCGAGGAACACGCCACGTTTCTGAAGGCCCTCGCGGAGTCTCGGGGAAAGCCAGCCGCGCACGCTGCGAAGACCATCCGGCTGCACTTCGTCGATCGCCGAGCCACCTGACCCCGAGCGGATCCGCCCCTGTTCATGCCTGGCCCCGCAAAAATCGAGTTCCTCACTCGGAGCGCTGGGAACGGGGAATTCACGCTTCGGCAGGTTCAAAGCAGCGAGGCCTATCTCCGCTTCAAGCCGGTTCGCGCGCAAGAGAGCGAGTGGGAGCTGACTCCGCAGCCCCGCGGTCCTGATGGCCACGCGACGTACGTGCTGCGGAGCCTGCGCTCCAACCGCTACCTCCTCCTGACCGAAGCCGAGCGGTTTCTCTGGGAGCGCCTCGACGGTCGTCACTCGATGTCCGATCTCGCCCGGGCGTTTTTCTTTGAGTTCGGATCATTCGATTTTTCGGTGATCCGCCAGTTCCTTGCCAAGCTCCACCAGGCGCAGCTCATCGGCGTGCCCTCGGTCTCCACGCTTCGGAAGAAGCTGATGAGCCGGCGAGGCCGTTGGTGGGCGCGGGCGCTGGAATCCCTGCTCCGGGTGTTGGAGCGAGTATCACTCAGGACCCGGAATGCCGATCGGTACTGCTCCGCCCTCTATCGCTACGGAGGATTTCTGCTGGTCAACCGCGTGACCTTCGGGGTGAGCCTCGTGCTGACGGCTTTTGCCATCGACGCGGTCATCCGCCTCTTGCCGCACACCAAGCGTTTCGCTGGCCTGCTGGCCGAGCACCCGTGGGCCTTGACCGCGGTGACGTTGGGCGCCTTCCTCTTGATTACTGTGGCGCACACGCTGGTCCATGCGCTGGCATGTAAGGCCTTCGGCCGCAAGGTCCACGAGATGGGTTTCTTCTTACTTCAGGGGATCGTCCCGACGTTCTATGCCGATGTCACCGATATCTTCATGGCGAGCCGAAGCGCTCGGGTGATCGTGGCGGTGGCTGGTCCCATGGTCGACGTTGTGGTTGGGACGCTCGCGTTTCTCGGTGCGCTGTGGGTAGGGCCAGGGCTGTCACAGGCCCTTTTGTTTGCCGTGGGCGTGCTCGGGTGGGAGAGCGCGCTCCTGAACTTGTATCCGTTCAACTTCGTGGAGTTTGACGGGTACCACATCCTGGGCGATTTTCTTGCGATGCCGACGCTCCGCCCGCAGGCCTGGGCGCTCCTGCCCACGCTGCCCGGTCGCCTCAGGGCGCGAGAGCGGCTCACGAAGTCAGAGTGGATCCAGGTGGGATATCTCGCGCTCTGCGCGGTCTCGGTGCTGACGTATGTGATCACCCACCTCGGAGCCATCGGCGTCACCGCCAGGTCAGGGTAGCCACACACGGATATCAGACTCGGATTTCAGATAAGGTAGATAAGGTATACTCAGGGTGAGGCTCAGTTTGAAGTTCGATTTGAACTCTGCAATCTGACATCTGAGATCCGGCATGGACGAATCGAGCTATAAGGAATTTGAGGCGAGCACGCTTTTCTGCGCGCGCTGCCGGCGCGCGGTCCCGGTGCGGCGCCGGCTCTTGCTTGTGCTCCCCACCGGGAACAAGTACGACTACCTTTGCTCGGTCTGCGGGGCGTCAGTTGGGGGGAAAGAGGACAACGACCCCACGGAGTTTTACCGAACCACGGGTCGTCCTAACCCTGAGATCCGACGACGCCAACCTCCGCGTCGATCATAGCGGGGCGTTGCCGGGCGCAGAGTTCGGCTGCTACGGGCGCACGGCCTGACTGGGACGTATGAAGGTCGCGGTGATGGGGACCGGGGGCGTCGGCGGATTTTTTGGCGCTAAGCTCGCCAAGGCCGGCGAAGAAGTCACACTCATTGCTCGGGGTGGGCACCTCAGCGCTATCCGGCTGCGCGGGTTGCAGGTCAAGAGCGCGCGAGAAGGCGAGTTCACGGTCAACGCTCCAGCCACCGATGACCCGTCAAGCATCGGTCCCGTGGACCTGGTGCTGTTCTCTGTAAAATCCTATGACACCGAGGCCGCAGCGCGCCGAATTCTCCCGTTAATCTCCCGTGACACGGTGGTGCTGACAGTTCAGAACGGCGTGGACAATGCGGAGAAGATCGCCCGGATCACCGGGCCTGAGCATGTCCTCGCGGGCTCGGCTTATGTGTTCTCGATCATCGAGGCCCCGGGTGTCATCCGGCATACGAGCGGGGGTCAGATCGTG
>DATEAO010000123.1:0-7081 GCA_035288345.1 Candidatus Methylomirabilota bacterium
TACACCATCTTTTTCCCTTGCGCGTACTTATACATGGACGTTCCCGGAATGAACGCGGAGGACAGCCCCGCGTACTTCTCCCAGATCGCTTGGGCCTCGGGAGTGGTCAGGAACGCGCTGAAAAGATGTCCGACGGCGGGATGAAGGGCGCCCTTCGGCACCCCGGCGTGGAGACCCGGCGCAATGACGGGCTCGATCCCCTCGGCGAAGACCTGCGGCGCGCCCTCCACCTTGGCTCGAAAGATGAATTCACTGATCTGGTTGACGAAGATCAGAATCTCCCCGATCGTGAGCTTGGCGCTAACCTCTCCCGGGTTCCCGATAATCGGCTTCTGCTCGGCCAGCGCCTTGACGTACTTGGTCCCTTTCTCCTCGCCCCACGCCCCGATCGCCAGGCGCCCGAAGTGGTGGGTGGCGACGGAGATCCCGAGCTTCCCCCCTTTCCACTTGGGGTCCAGGAGATCTTCCCAGCTTTTTGGAATGTCCTTGGCCGGCAGGATGTTCTTGTTGTAGGCCGGAATCACGTACTGGTTGGCGAACGAGACCGACCCCCCGTTGTAATGGAGGAGCTTCGGATCGACCCCGAGCTTCTTGTAGTCGAACGTCTGGTGCATCTTCCTGAGCGCCAGGGAGGCGTGGTGGGAGTCGGTCACCACCATGAGGTCCCACTCGGGAGGCGCGCCCGCCGCTCCCGAGGTGACCACCTTGGAGACGTCCCTGACCATGTTCCCCGCGGGGCTGAATTGCAACGTCACATTGAGGCCGTACTTCTTGTTGAAGGCCGCGGCAAGCTCCTGCATCCCCTGGGGCGTCACGGTGGAGGGCCCGTAGAACTCGATGACCCCTTCCTTCCTCGCCGCGGCGACAAGCTGGTCAACCGCCGCCTTCTCCTGCGCCTGGATGGCCCCCCCCCAACAGCCGATAAAGATCGCCAGTAATACGGTCACGAGCAGGCTTCGACGCCCCATGGTCAGCCCTCCTGTGTCGGCGAGCATTGATAAGTTAATACAGAATTCCTTCAGGCTGATTAAAAGGGTCCAGATGCAAGGCGGCGAAGGCCGGGACACCCGAGGCGTACGCGGGTGTACGTCGCAGGGCGGCACAACCGAGCCAACAACGCTGATGGGCCTTTTTCAGCAGCCTACCCGAAGAGGCGGTCGTAGCGGCCATAGTCGCGCGCCGCGTCCATGAACCACTGCACGATTTCGGGCTTCGAGCGGGGCGGGATCTCGCAGGAGGTCGAGAGGATGAAGCCGGAGTGGCGCGCTGCGGTGTCGATGCAGCGCTTGACCTCGGCCTCGATCTCAGCTTTCGAAGCGCGCTCGAACTTGGTGGCGTCTACATTGCCGATCGCCACGGCGCGCTTCTTCGCCACCTCGATGAATCGAGCGAGCTGATCCACGTGAAGCGTTGGGTCTGACTGCTGGTCCAGGTCGAAAGAGATAGTCGTGAAGCCGGCCTGGATCAGGTCCTCGTAGATCGGGTAGGTGGTCCCGCAGATGTGAGTGGTAACTCCGACCTTTTTCGCCTTGAAGTAGTCCACCAGCTCTTTGTGGTACGGCGCGATGAACTCCCGGTAGTTGTCGGGTGAGATCAGGCTGATCGAGGCCGTGGGCTCGGAGAAGCTGAGCCCGATCTTGGTCTTGATCACCTCGTCGCCGAAGCGCTTGCAATACTCGGTGGTCCAGCGCATCAGCTCGTGAATGAACCCGGGATCCTCGAAGGTCTCCAGGAGCATGACCTCGGGGTTCCGCATCAGCATCGCGATCGTCCACGGCCCGACCAGCACTGCGCCGGTCGCTGCCGGAAGCTTGGCGGCCGTCAACCCCTCACAGACTTCGAGAAAGCCGGGGAGCCGCCCGTCCCGCTTCGGATCGGGGATCTCCATCTTGGCGAGCCGCGCCTTCTCTTCCTGGAGCACGTGGGTCGCGATCGAGGGGACCACATAGTCGGAGTACTTCACCCCGCAGCCGGTCGCCTCAGCCTCCTTGGCGAGGTCGTTATAGGCGAGGACTACATCGGGCTGATAGCGCTCGTAGTAGTTGAGCATCGCCTTGATCGCCTTCTGGGGATTCGTGCAATACTCCTCGATGGAGAGACCATCCAGGCACCCGGCGAACGACGCCACGATGGGGTAGACCGGCACGCGGTCGGCGTAGCTCCGCTTGTACGCGGCCGCCACCCGGTCGCGATTCGTGTACTGGGCCTTGCCCTTTTCGACATCCCAGAGCTTGTTGACCTCCATGTACTTGGGCGGCAGCTTTGCCTCGTACTCCATGAACTGAGTGATCGGGTAGCGGATCCCGCCCTGGTGAGTTCCCCGGAGCCCTTCGATAATCTCCTCCATCTTCTGCCAGGGGATCGAAAAGGCCATCTCGTGGTCCTGGGTCTGGCCGAAGATCCGGTCACCGGAGCAAGGGAGGATCACTTGAGGCTCCCGACTCTTCATGGCGGTGACGATGGTCTCTGAGCAGCTCAAGCGTCCGCCGAACGATGAGGTGAGCTTGCCTCCGCGCTTCCAGAGCGCGGCCTGGGTCAGCCGCATTACCTGTGCAGGGTTCGCATAGACCACGACCACGTGGGGCTCGTACGCGCAGCGGTCCAGGGGGGAGACCAGCAAGCAGTAGTACTCCCCGGGTTGAAACTTATCGACCGCCGCCTCCGAAGCCTGGCCCGCTTCCTTGCTCTCGGTGTAGATCCCCTCGCAAAGCGTGCCTGAGTTGTAGATGTGCGTGGGCGTGTCAAAGCCGAGCGCGGTGATCCCGAGCGAGCAGATGTGGTCCTCTCGCGTGAGCGCAATCATCCACCCATACCGCCGGGCCATATCGATCACCTGGCAGTTCATGGAGAGCTTGCCGAAGTCGCGGTGCGGGCGCTTGGCTTTGTCCGGGATCGTTTCGCCGGGCTTCAGCATTCTGATCGCGACCGGAAATGTCTGGGGTCGGATGTAGAACTGAAGCTCCGAGTCGGCTGCCTTGGGATCAATCATCGTAGCCTCCTTCGGGGTCTCCACGCACGAAAGTACTGGGGGTCTCTTGCCCTGTCAAGTTTATTGAGGCGTGGGTTTCGCCCGCGCAGACTCGAGGACACCGGACCGAGCGATGCGCCTTTGAGTGCCCGCTGTCGATATGAAGGTGTAAAATAGTCAGTGGCGGTGGGGAACGCATCGTTCCTGCCCAACAACGCCGCCTATCCTTATGTGGAGGACTCATCAATGATCGGTGCTCCTAGTGCAAGCTACAGCATGACGCTCAGGGTAGAGATCGCGAGCCGGCCCGGTATGCTCGGCAAAGTCACCTCGGCGATCGGCAGGGCCGGCGCCGATATCGGGGCGGTTGACCTGGTCCAGGTGGACCAGCAAACCGTCACGCGCGACATCACCTTTAGCGCGAGGGACGACAAGCATGGCCTCCACGTCGTGGAACGGGTCAAAAAGGTTCCGGGGGTCAAAGTGGTGAACGTCTCGGATCGGACGTTCCTCATGCATCTTGGCGGGAAGATCGAGGTGCAATCGAAAATCTCTGTGAAAACCCGAGACGACCTCTCCATGGCGTACACACCGGGCGTCGCGCGAGTGTGCATGGCCATCCATGAGGACCCGGAGAAAGCTTATGCGCTGACGATCAAACAGAACTGTGTGGCCGTGGTGACTGACGGCACGGCCGTTCTCGGCCTTGGAGACATCGGGCCGAAAGCCGCGATGCCAGTCATGGAGGGGAAAGCTCTCCTCTTCAAAGAGCTTGCCGGCGTCAATGCGTTTCCCATCTGTCTTGATACCAAAGACGTGAATGAGATCGTCGGGATCGTCAAAGCGCTCTCTCCGGTGTTCGGCGGGATCAATCTGGAAGACATCTCTGCGCCCCGCTGCTTCGAGATCGAGGAACGGCTGCGGAAGGAGCTCGATATCCCGGTGTTTCACGACGATCAGCACGGGACCGCTGTGGTGGTCCTGGCCGCGCTGCTCAACGCCCTGAAGATCGTCAAGAAGAAGCTGTCGGATATCAAAGTGGTCTTCTCAGGGGCGGGCGCCTCGGGGATCGCGACGGCGAAGATCCTGATGGCGATGGGGGTGAAGAATATCGTGAGCTGCGATCGCTCCGGCGCTCTCTACCGGGGGCGGCGGGAGAACATGAACCCGATGAAGGAGTGGTTCGCGGCGCATACGAACGCCAAAGGGCTGCAAGGATCCCTTGGCGACGTGCTCGTGGGGGCTGACGTGTTCATCGGGCTCTCCGGGCCGGGTGTGGTGACAGCGAAAGAGATCAAGAGGATGGCGAAAAACCCCATCGTGTTTGCCATGGCAAACCCGATTCCCGAAATCATGCCAGAAGAAACTGCCCCGTATGTGCGGGTGATGGCCACGGGGCGCTCTGACTACCCCAACCAGATTAATAATGTCTGCTGCTTCCCGGGTTTCTTCCGCGGTCTGCTCGATGTCCGCGCCCGTACCGTCAACGATGAGATGAAAATTGCCGCCGCCAAGGCGATTGCTGCCATCGTGGGAAAAGATGAGCTTAACGCGGAGTACATCACTCCGTCGGTCTTCGACAAGCGGGTGGCGGGAGCTGTTGCCAATGCAGTCGCTCGGGCCGCAGTTGAAACCGGCGTGGCGACCCGCAAACGGAAGTTGGGATGAGTAGGACGTAGAGGCCGCTGAAATTTCGCTCGTCGTGCTTTCAGGGGTTATTGGCCTCGTCTCCATGAAGGAGGCGGCTTCCGCGGGCCATGACTACCCCGACGCTGCCGGGGGCCACTACCCAAAAGAGGTGGCTGTAGAGGTTGCCACGGAAATTGAAGCGTCATTCCCAATTTTCCACCAAAAGTTCCTTTCGAACGCCCCTGAAAAATCTCACGTTCTCCTGCCAGACTTGACGGATTTGGGTGACAGGCTGTCTTTTCGTGTCAGATCTGCCGGCAGAATTGTCCTACCTGCGAGAGGCTCTCTCATACCGTTAAAGCGCTAACCCTCAGTCACGATTGAACTTGATTTTACTGACAGAGTTTGGCATCTGGCTTGCTGCCCCGCTGAGCACACGCCACATCAACGGGAGGCAGGCCATGAAAGGAAGCGCGCGGTTCCGGCAGCGGTTAAAGGATGAACAGCGGCGAGTGGCTCAGCGACTCCGGGCACTCGGTGGCCCTGTCGCGGTCCAGGAGACAGACGCCACTCCAGGCAGCAACACACCCTACGCGAATCCGATGGATGAGATGGCAATGCTCGAGCGCCGCGAGGTGGCGTACGCCACGCGGAGTCTTCTCTTCCAACGCGCGACCGAGATTGCCGAGGCGTTTCGGCGGCTCGAGGAAGGCACCTATGGCGAGTGCGAAGGCTGTGAAGGAGCCATCGCCCCGGCGCGACTCGAGGCCATGCCTGAAGTGAGACTCTGCGTGCGCTGCCAAGAGGCCCAGGAGCGCGATGCCTCCCGCTTCACGATGGCGGAAGTAGGCTCCGAGGAAGATCAGGACGAGGCGTAACGCAACCGGTGACTCCCCGCCGGAGTAGCCGCTTGACCTCCAGCAGCCTTTCTACCAGCTCAAACTAACGCTCTCGCCCTTTCCCAGAGGCGAGAAGCAGAGAACCTTCACCCGCAGCGAGTTCCACAGCTTCTTGGCACGGTGCAACCTCACATGGCATGATTGGGGCTGTGGAAGAGCCACTGCTGGCGTTTATACGTCCCGTTTCCTGGCTCGCGTGCCGGGCCTACTTTCGGATCAGGCATGAGGGCGTCTCACACGTCCCTCTCGACGGCCCACTCCTTATTACGCCAAACCACGTCTCGTATGCTGACCCTGTGTTCGTGGGCACTCCTGTCCGACGGCCCATCCACTACATGGCATGGGAGCGCCTCTTTCAGGTCCCACTCCTCAAGCGGATTATTCCATACCTCAACGCGTTCCCGGTGAACACCGATGAGACCGACACGAAAGCGATTCGATCGGTTGTTCGTCTCCTGGATGCGGGCAAGGCGATTCTGATCTTCCCTGAAGGAGGACGCTCGGTCGATGGCCGGCTCCAGCCGTTCAAGTCCGGAGCGTTTCGTCTCGCACTGACGCGGAACGTTCCGGTTCTGCCGGTCACGATTGCCGGCGCGTGGAAGGCATGGCCGCCTCATCAACGGTTTCCCCGGCCAGGGCGAGTGACGGTGACCTTCCACCCGCCGATTGATCCTAAAGAGATCGCACCAGCCAAGTCGCTCAAGCTCCGCGCCCAGCTCATGGCAGATCGAGTCTATCGTCAGGTCGCGACCGTCTTCTCGTAGCGCCGCATTTCTCGCGTTTTTTTCTGATCGGGGTTAGAATCATCCCCACACGGAGGCGCGGGTGGATCTCAGGGCGAATCTCATGGCGGTGCGGGAGCGCATGGCCCGGGCCGCTGACAGGGCGGGACGATCGCCAGATGAGATTCTCCTGGTTACGGTCTCAAAAGCTGTTCCGGTGGATCGGATCCGTGAGGCGATCGAGGCTGGAGTGACAGCACTGGGAGAGAATCGGGTTCACGAGGCCAAAGAGAAGATCAAAATTCTCGGCCGTCCCGTGCCCTGGCATCTCATCGGTCCGCTCCAGACCAACAA
Source organism: Candidatus Methylomirabilota bacterium (assembly GCA_035288345.1). Taxonomy (GTDB): domain Bacteria; phylum Methylomirabilota; class Methylomirabilia; order Rokubacteriales; family DATEAO01; genus DATEAO01. The sequence continues at coordinate 6,573 of DATEAO010000123.1, forward strand.
GGTGAAGGACGCGCTTGCGCTCTTTGATCTGATCCACTCAGTTGACCGGCCAAGCCTCGCCCAGGAGCTGGACCGGCGCGCTCGCGCAACCGGGAAGCGAGCGCGCGTCCTGGTCGAGGTGAATCTGGCCCACGAGCCGACAAAGAGCGGGGTGGCCCCGGATGACTTCAAGCCGCTGATGGAGCTGCTGAGTGACTGTGCGGGGTTGGAAGTCTTGGGCCTGATGGCAATACCTCCCGTAACGGGTGATCATCAGGCTTCGCGGCCGTGGTTTCGCCGGCTCAGAGAGCTGCGGGAGAGCGCCGAGTCGTGGGGGCTCCCGAGGATCAAGCTTCACGAGCTTTCAATGGGGATGAGCCATGACTTCGAGGTTGCGATCGAAGAGGGGGCCACGATGGTTCGAGTCGGCACAGCAATCTTCGGCCCTCGGAGTTAGCGCGATGGCTCTCAAGGAAAAGAAGATCGGGTTCATTGGCGCCGGCAACATGGCTGAGGCGATCATTCGCGGT
>DATEAO010000124.1:0-2542 GCA_035288345.1 Candidatus Methylomirabilota bacterium
TGACGCCGTCGGTGTCAAGGGCACGCCCACGCCCATTTCGCCTTTTGCTATAGCCGTGGCAGCCGTCCGTGAAGGTCGAAGCGTAGCGGGCAGCGGTCACAGCGTGGCACCCGGCGGCAGTACTCTTTCCCTACCTTCACCAGGAGCGCGTGATAGTCGTTGAAAAGGGCCGGATCGCTCGGCAGCCGGGACGCGAAAAATTGCTGGAGGTCATCATAGCCGATATCACGCCTGACCAACCGATGGCGGGAGAGCACGCGGCGGGTGTATTGATCGACGACAAAGACCGGCCGGCCGATCGCGTAGAGAAGCATCGAGTCAGCGGTCTCCGGGCCAATGCCATGTACGGAAAGAAGCTCGCCCCTGAGCTGCTCCAACGGCACACGAGCCGTGCGAGAAAGCTCGCCCGCGTATCGCTCTTGCAGGAACCGGAGAAAGGCTTTCAGGCGGCGTGCCTTCACCCTGAACGTCCCGGACGGGCGGATGAGGGTCGCCAGACGGGACTCCGAGAGCTGATGAAGTCTCTTTGCGGAGAGGAGGCCGTGCGCCTTGAGACGATCGAGCGCGCGCTCCACATTGGTCCAGGCCGTGTTCTGAGTGAGAATGGCTCCCACGGCGACCTCGATCGCGCTCTCAGCGGGCCACCACTTCTGTGGGCTGAAATGGCGAGCAAGCTCGAGATAGACCTGGATCAGCCGCCCGCGGATCGGATCACGCCGAGTTTTTAGAGGCCGATACCGCATGTTATCGATGCTCTTGCTTCAGACAGCCCTGACGATTGCCGTCGGTGGAGCACCCACTGCGATAGAATACCTCCCGTTGACTCTTGCCCACGCCGAAGAGCGCTTTGCCGGAAAAGAGCTCTCCATCACGCTTCGCCGCGAGAGAGGTGAGGTGAGCGCCGCCGAGGCGCTGGCGAAAGGCAACGTCGATCTCGCGGCGACAACGCTCGAAGCCGCGCTCCGCCATGGAGCCTTCCAGGGGAAGCCTCCAAAGCTCGTCTTCGCCTTCACCGCCGTCCCGCCCGTGGCGCTTGTCATCGCAAATCAGTCTCGACCACTGATCCGCCGCATTGAGGAGCTTGCCGGAAAGACTGTCGGCGTTCCCGCCGTGGGAAGCGCTGAGGCTCATCTGCTGTTTGGCCTCCTCGCGCGCCATCATCTCTCTCCCGCTCAGGTGAGAGTGATCAGTCTCGGCGATCGCGGTCTGGCTCAGTCGCTCGAGCGTGGCGAGATCCAGGCTGGCGTCCTGGCTGAGCCATGGGCCAGCCGGCTGCTCGCTACGGGCCGCTTCGCTCTCCTTATCGACCTTCGCGAGAGACGCGCGGCCCAGGCAGAGCTCGGAGGCCCCACTGTTCACGCCGCGCTCTTCATCCGCCACGATCGAGCGGCCTCTGAGCGCGCGCGCCTCGTGCCCCTCCTGAGGGCGCTTCTTCGATCTGGGCAGTCCATTGCAGAGCGAAGCCCCGAAGAGCGGGCAGCTCGACTGCCCAGCGTCGCGCATCCCCGCGAAGAGTTCCTGCCGAAGCTCGCGGCGCTCAAAGGTGTGCTCCTCTCCGACGGGGTTGCCTCGGAGGAGGCGATCAAGCAGAGCCTCGAGCTTTTAGCCGGAGCGCCACCGTTGCCCTCGCACGGGATTCGGGATTGGGGATTCGGGATTGGCATTTCCCGGTTCCCGACTCCCGATTCCCGCGAACGCGTTACTTCAGAGCTTCTCTTTCTGGATCCTCTTCGTCAAGCCCTGAAAAGCGTGAAGGGTGAAGAGAAGTGATCTCGGATCGCAGATGTCAGATGTCGGAAGTTCGAACCAACTGACATCCGACATCAAAACTGGACTGACATCTGAGATCCGAACGTGAGAGCGACGCGAAAAACGTGAAGCAGAGGAAATTGATTCTGGCGTCGGGGTCGCCGCGGCGCGAGGCGCTCTTGGCTGATCTCGGAGTGGAGTTCGAAGTGCGCCCGAGCGACCTCCCTGAGGCCTGGCCCGATGGCCCACCCAAGAACGCAGTAGAGTCGCTGGCCCTGGCCAAGGCCCAGAACGTGGCGCGCCGTCTTTCTATTGGAGTCGTGTTGGGCGCTGATACCGCCGTGATCCTGGGGGATGAGGTCTTCGGAAAGCCCAGGGACCGTGATGACGCTCGGCGGATGCTTCAGGCGCTTCGGGGCCGAGTTCACGAGGTGATCACCGGGGTAGCGTTGGTCGACGCTGAGACCCTGCGCGAGGCGGTGGCGTCTGTCGTGACTCGTGTGACGATGCGGCAGTATGACGACGCGGAGATCGCGGCGTACATCGCTTCAGGAGAGCCGTTCGATAAGGCTGGCGCCTATGCGGTCCAGGGGCGCGGCGGAGCCCTCGTCGATGGGGTGGACGGCTGCTATACGAACGTCGTGGGACTTCCGATGACAACCACTCGACGGCTTCTCGATTCGTGGGGGTTTGGATCTCAGATGTCAGATTTCGGATCTCGGAATCGGCCAACCGGCATCTGAGATCCGTGATCTCAGATCCGCTTCACGCTTCACATTATTTGCAGGAGGGG
>DATEAO010000125.1:0-11482 GCA_035288345.1 Candidatus Methylomirabilota bacterium
CGAGGAGTGGCGCTGGGGCAGTCTATGGCGCTCCCAATACGGCGATACGAAGGCCCGGGCGTTGCTCAGCGAATGGCCCGTCAATCGGCCGCGCAACTGGGTGCAACGGGTCAACCAACCGGAAGGCGATGCCGAACTCCACAGCCTGCGGCAAGCTGTCAACCGTGGTTCGCCCTTTGGCAGTACCCCCTGGGTGGGTCGGGTGGTGAGCCGATTGGGATTAGAATCAACGCTACGCCCTCGCGGGCGCCCGCGGCGGGAGCGCCTGCGTGATGCTGAAGGCTAATATGGTTCCTGACACCTTTCGGAGTAGCACGCGAACGCGTCCGCGACTCGCTGAATTGAAGATAGTCAAGATGAGTCAAGATGTGCAGGCCCGACCGCGAACCGCAAAACGCGGACGCGAGAGGGGAAATCACAAGAGTAAAGATTTGACCCTGGCCTCCCCTTGGCTCAGACGATCTGCTGGCCGCCGGGGTTTTTCGTTTGACAGGAGAAAACGGTGTCGCATACGCTTTCTTTGTGTGCGCAAGGAACTCTCAGATCGGATAGAGGAATGCATTCAGCAAGATTCCCAAGGGGTGAACGACCGCTTGAAGACTCGACCAGATGCGCCTCTATCTGGACCTGAACTGCTTCAATCGACCGTTCGACGATCAGAGCCAGGAACGGATCCGCATGGAGACGGAGGCCATTTTATCGATCTTGAATCGCGTGGTTGAAGGGAGAGACCACCTTGTGTGGTCTGAGGCACTGACGTTTGAAAACTCGCAGCACCCCAAACTGGACCGTGCCGCAGAGATCGCGCTCTGGCAACGAAGAGCTCCAGAAACCGTGATGATATCTGCCGAGATCGCCCAGCGTGCCAGAGCGATCAGCATGGCTGGGGTGCCCGCGTTAGATGCTATTCACATCGCGTCTGCGGAAGTGGGGATGGCGGATGTCTTGCTTACTTGTGATGACGACTTGAACACACGGGCTCGGCGGCTCGGGCTGCGTGCGCGTGTGATGAATCCCGTTGAGTATTGGAAGGAGGTCTCCGAGTAATGGCCAAACTACTGAATGAGCAAGAGCTTCGCGAGAAGGCGGTGCGAGCCCTGGAGGAGCGTCTCGGCCCGGTGGAGGCGCTGCGATTCTTAGCCCTCATCTCGCGGGAGCCGTTCGATTACCAGGAGTGGCGACGCCAGCATTTTGCTGACGCGACCGTGGACGCGCTTCTGCGTGAGATGCAGGGAGTTAACAAGAAACCGCCGCGAGAAGGGTAATCAGTCGCGAATCAAGGTCAGAGCGATTGGCCCGAGGCGTCTCCAGCAGCAGGTGATAATGGTTGCTCATGAGGACCCACGCGTGGCAGCGCACGTGATGCTGGTCCACCATGGCGGCAAGAGTGTGGACAAAGCGCTCTCGGTCGCGATCGCCGCGGGCGATGGCTTTGCGCTCGTTGCCGCGGGCGGTGACGTGATAGACGGCCCCAGGATAGCTGATGCGCAACGGGACGCGCCATGCCGGGAGACTAGCCTCAATGAGATGTCAAAGTAAAAGATTTGACCCCAAAGATTTCCGGAACAAGTATCTGGCCTGGGCGTTTGTGGAAGCGGCCAACTTTGCAATCCGCTATCAGCCGAGGATTAAGAGTTTCTATCAGAGAAAGAAAGCCAAGAGTCACGGCGTGGTGGCGATCAAAGCGGTCGCTCACAAGCTGTGCCGGGCTTGTTACTACATCATGAAAGATCGAGTTGCCTTCGATGTGACCAAAGCCTTCGGCGCCAAGTAAGTTTATCCGGCTGGGATGGGGCAGTGAGCTTGTCTAGGGGTTGGTTCAAAACCACGAGATTTGATTGGCCGCTGTCTCATCCCTGATAGACAACTCGCAGGGGTTGTGATTCGATGGTACGCCCACGCCGTGAGCCACAGTTGGGTTGGACCCCGAAAGGGAGAGCCAGAGGATTTGTGAATCCTATAACCTTGGACGCGACGTGGTACCGACAGTTTTCTGGGGCAAGACAACTTGCCAGGGGCGGGAGATAGTTTCCTTAACGGAACGACTCCATTGCCTTGATCCTGATGGGTGACTGGTGCGGACCTCGTCCGACACCGACTGATTGAAAACAGGGGCGCGTACAAATCAGTCACGAATCTGGCGGGTAGAACGGAAAGAATAAAAAAATATTCAACGGGAGGGATGTGCCTCTTGACACCAGCCTTCTAATGGGTGACCCCAGCCTTCTAATGGGTGACCCCAGACCCACCCGACCCCACACGACCCCACCGACCCCACAGCCCACAACTGGTAACAATTATTGGTCTCCACGATAAGTGAAAGTGGCTCGAGCGTATACCCCGACATTTGCGAACACGGAGTATGTGGCACCTGGCTCAAGCGGCGGGGGAGGACTGCGTTCGGGCAGGTACTGAGAAAACCCTTCCGGGAGGAGACCATACACAACCCTCGCGGCCTCGTAACCAGTGCGTCCGATTATCGCCCACGTTGAGCCGGCCGCGCCCTGGCGCCCGACAGACAGATCCGAAGCGCTAGCGGGTTGCATGACTCTGCTTCCTGGCGCGGTTTCGACGTAAAACTCGAACGCTACTCTCCCGCCGGATTGGCTGACGACAATCTCTCCTACGGGGTGAGTGATCACTGGCTGTTTGCCTTGTCCGCCCGAGGCGCATACTACTGCACCAGAGAGCAATATAACAGTACAGACCAGGCTGGACGCCGTTCCACCCCTTCGTCCCGGACATTTGATATACAGAACCATCACATCCCTCTCCGTCGCCAACGCTAGTGCGGGCCGAGCCCTTTGAAGTAAGAGTGAGGCTCCACCTGGACCCCCGTCATTTTGCTAGCGAATTCGGCCCCAACGTGCGCGGCCTGAAATTCAAACGGATTGTTCGGGTAGCCGGGTGAAACATTGAGGGACGCATTAAGCCTGGCAAATAGCCCTGCTCCGACGATTCGAGCCTGAGAAACATGAGTGAGCTCGTGCCCGATTACGACGTATCGCTGCACCGAAGTAAAATGAGGATCGTTGAAGTGGGCTCTCGAAAGATAAATGTTATCACCCTGCTGCAGACCAGCGAACCCCCCCTCAATGTCTGCCAAGAAAACCCCTGCGCCCGAGACATTGCGGCCAGTAATTGTCTGGTACTTCTCGACGGCCGCAGCATAGAATGGGTCATTCGTAACCTCCTGCGGGTTCTTATAGCCAGCCTTAGACGGGTCGAAGGTTGCCTGTCCAGCAAACTCTGATTGCGAAGTCGCCCACTGGTAGCCGGCGTAGACAGCGGCGCTAATGACGGCGCCGGACACTGCACCGTACAGTATACCAAGGCCGACATCCCCACCATAGATTGCCGCGCTGATGCCGCCGAAGGCCCCACCAAGAATTGCGCCAGTGCCCACGGCCCCAATAAATGCGCTACCTGTGGCGCGAGTGATGGCGCCCCCAAGGCCTGGTGCTATAGCCCCTCCTATTCCACCTAAGGCGGCGCCTAATAAGATGTTGGTCGCGTAATCGCCTCCATTCAAAGCGGTGTTCACCGCGCCAACGACCATTCCAGCGACGATCCCAGCCCCGACTGGTGTTAAGAACGGTGTGAGCACAATTCCTATCGTGATTCCTAGCGCGATGGGACCGACAATTCTCATCACGCTCTGATGGAATTTGAAAAGTTTCTTGAAAAACTTCCCGAAGCTGAAGAAGCCGCTGGGGTCGATGCGGTTGACGGGATTGTTTTCGACGTAGCTGTAGCGGTTGAGGCTTTGCGGGTTACCTGGCCTTGGGACGAAGGGATCGGCGCTGATGAATCTTCCGAGCACGGGGTCGTAGTAGCGGCCGCCGTAGTACATGAGGCCGGTCTCGGGGTCGAGCTCTTTGCCGGTGAAGCGGTGGGTGGGGTCGGCGTTGCCGTCGTTGCGAGTGACTTTGCCCCAGGGGTCGTACTCGGTGAGCTGGACCTTCAGGCCCGTGGCGTCGGTGATGACGTTCACGCCGCCGAGATGATCGTTGTGGTAGAAGAGCATCTGGCCGGTGGATTTCTTCGAGGCGACCTTCTCGATCCCGATGGTGAAGTACTTGGTGATGACGCCGTCGGGGCCGATCTCGTAACTCCCGAACGGATAGCGGGTCACCTGCCCTGTCGTGAGGTTCGTCTTCCTGACGCGCCCGCCTGAGGCGTCGTACGCGAACTGCGCGCTGTTGCCGCCCTGGATCGTTACAGCAATTAGCCGCTGATCCGCGTCCCAGCTCAGCGCTCGTCCAGCGCCCGTGATCATGTTGCCGTTGGCATCGTAGGTATAGAAGCGTCCGTCCGAGGTCGAAGTCACTGCAGAGGGATGCAGCGGATCAGAGTAAGCGTAGAGCACGCCCGCCTTCTCGAGAATGTTCCCGATGGGATCGTAGCGGTAGTATTCCGTGGTAAAGGGCGGGGGCGGATCGACGACAAACCGAGCGGTGGGGTCGGGGATCTCGAAGAGGGGGTCACTGTCCCTGAGCATGCGTTCCGCTCGGTGCCGCGGACGGGACGGTGTCGCACTGGCGCGGGCCGGGGTGATGGCTCCGAGCTGCTCGGCCCTCGCAATGGTCATGGGCCGCTTCGGATCGGGCACAGGTGGCGGAGCGCGGAGCCCGGCAAAGGCGCTGGGCGGCGCGGGCGCGCCGAGCGCCGGGTCAGCCGCGGCGATCATGGTATTCATGTCGGTCTGGATCTCGGCCTGGGTGAGGGCGCGATTGTAGAGGCGCACCTCGTCGATCGTGCCGTTGCAAGGAAGAGCAGCGGAGGCACGGCCGCAGCGCCCAGGAAGTTCTCAAGGGGAATCACCCAGAGGGATCTGGAGACGGTTCGGGAGGTGCTTACAAAGGTGAAGACCACGCTGCTCGCCCGCTCTTGCTACCGGGATGGCTTCTACGCGGATTCTGTTTCGCTCGGTTACTATTCGATCCTTCATGCGGCAAAGGCGGCGCTCCAACTGCGGATGTCGCCGCCGAGAGTCACGCCGTGGTGAAGCGTCTGTTCGGGGCTCACGTGGTCCAGACGGGTTTGATTGAAGCAGGATGGGGCGCGTTTCTTGGAGAGACTTCCGACCCGCGCCTGACGGCGAATTATTATGTTGAGACTCTTCTTGCTGAAGCTGCTGCACGGGAGGAATGCAATAGAGCCAAGGCGGTTCTCATTCGCATTCGGGAGATCCTGCTCGCCGCTGGCTTCACGCCTGAAGAATTCCGGGCCGAGATTCTCGCTTGCTGAGCAAGGGACGGGCAGAAGTTAGCTCGCGCTCCATCACCACGCAGTCGATTCCGGGACCGGCATAGTTGACTGAAACAGGCAGGTCCCCTTGCCAGATGGCGCCGGCATCGGAAAACGTAAAGCCCATCTTCCGGTGAAAGGCGAGTGACCCGCTGTTGTAAGGAACGGTGATGGCGGACACCCTCTGGCCACCTTGCTTCCGCGCCAGGCTGAAGAGGTGCTCATAGAGCGCGCGGGCCACCCCGCGCTTACGGTGGGCGGGATGAGTCCCGACAAGGTGGACGTAGGCCTCTCCGGGTTTCGATTGTGAGAAGAGACCCACGAGGAATCCGATCAGCTCGCCGTTCGTTTCGCAGACAAGAGTGGTGTCAGCGAAATGCTCCAAGAAGAGCGGGTGCAGGAGGTATCGAACCGATTCCCCCCACCACTCATCCACCACATTCATCAGATAAAGAAAGTCGGCCCGGTTCATCGGACGGATCCTCAGATCGGCCGTGGGAGACGCGAGACGCCGGCTGAGCGCCGCCCACACCGCGCCGAGCGACGCATGGATGGTCAGAGTGGCTAGCGCATCATACGCGGTCGGTGTCCCGTTCACAATCACCACCGGCACCGCTCTCGAAGAGACGAGAGGGAGGAGGCTCGCTGCGGGCTCGATGAGCAGGGAGCTGCCGAGCACCAGCAGAAGGTCCGCCTCCTGGCCCCACTGATAGGCTTGGCGGACCCGCTGCCCTGGAATTGGCTCACCGATCGAGACGACATCGACCTTGAGCAGGCCCCCGCACTCCTCGCACCTGGGAGGAGCCATGTTCAGCCGGTCATGAATCGGCTCGTAACGGAACTGCGCCCCACACCCGAGACAGGTCACCGTCGAGGCATTTCCGTGAATCTCGACAATTCTCTCCGGAGATGTCCCGGCCTTCTGGTGAAGTCCGTCAACGTTCTGGGTGACGATACCGAGCAGCTTTCCCCTGGACTCAAGATCCACGAGACTCCAGTGAGTCTGATTGGGGAGCGCGACTTCCATCACGCCGAAAAACCGCCGCTGAAGCCGCCAATACAGCCACTGCGAGTGAGAAGACGCGAGAAACCGGGAGTAGGTCAGGTCCTCAGCGTTCGCGTCAAACCAAAATCCGATCTGGGTCCGGTAATCCGGGATCCTCGACTCGGTGCTGACGCCGGCGCCCGTGAGCGCCAGAATCTTTGATGATCGCCTGATCAGCCCCTCGAGGGTGGAAAGCGCGCCCTCGTCGACCCGGATCGGTGGAGCTGCTCGTCCGGGGTCCGACGCGCGTGGCCGTCCGACCTCTTCAAGCGGTATCGGCTGGAGCCTGAACAGCGCGTGTCCGACTCGAGTTCTCTCAAGGGCGATGAGGCCCAGAAGGAGGCTGTTCAACGGCAGGGTGAGGGGGAAGAGCCCCAGAGGAAAAGTGCTCCACACGATCCCCACCCAGCACAGCACACCCGCGCAGCCCGATAACATCCCAACGACGAGGCTGCGCCGAGAATATGGAAAGAAGATTCCCGCAACAGCCACGGTGAGCGGCGCGGCGGAATAGACGTAGCTCCCCACCCAGAAGAAGCCCTGCAATCCCCCAAGACAGAGCGCCGTCGCAAGGCCGGAGAGCGCGCCGGCCAGCGCAGCCCTGAGCGTCATCCACGGCGTGACCCAAGCCGCTACGCCAAGCGCGATGACTCCGGGCGCCATCATCATCGCGGCGTCCCATACCGCTTGACGGATCACGGGATCGTTCCAGCCTGCGAGAGGCCCCGTGATGGAGGGGGGAATCACCTGAGGCGCATCCAAAAATCCGAAAAGCTGACCGAGAAGCACGACCCCCCACGTCACGAGGATAAACGGAAGCGTCAGGACCGGAAGGTTCATCTTGGTGAATGGAGGAAACAGGCGGCCCTGCACCGCAAGTGTCACCGCAGACACGGGAATCACCAGCCAGAACGCTGTCGAGCCGAGAGGAAAGAGTGATGGCCAGACCAGGCCGACGAGCGCCCCATTCAACCCGAAGATCCCTTGAGAGAGGAGGAGGCGGTTCCATCGCGCGTAGGACGCCAGGCCCGTGGCCGTCAGGAGACCCAGCAGGAGCCCCAGCGCATGGGGCGGAGAGAGGAGCAAGACGCCAAGCACCAGCCAGGCGCCGGTCAAGGGGCGCGAGCTGAAGAGAATCTGCGCGGGGGCCGCGAGGCAGGCGGCGGACCACCACTTCACGGGACCCCGCCATTTCGGCTGCGGCGCTCTATGGCCGTTCCCGCTCAGTTCCAAGCGCGCGAGCGCGCCAGTAGGATTTTGAGAAGCTCCTCTCATTTCACCCCGATGTTCGCGTCAATTCCGCCCCGCTGATCTCTGCAGGAGCGCGGGCGCCGGTTGTCTTCGAGCACCGGCCGCACCCGCGCCTGAGCACTGACATGCGCGAGCGCGGCCGTCGCGGTTTACGCTGTTCCGAGCGCGGGCTTGGCCCGCGCAAGCTGAGGGTCCGGGCGCGGGCGGGCGCGGCCCCCCAGCGGATTTCGCCCCCCACGGATTTCGCCTCAGCGAAATCCAAGCGTGGGGGCACCCGTAGCCAGGTTTGGGTCCCCAAACCTACGGGTGGAAATCCAAACGCTGGGGCACCCATGTCCAGATTTGCTCCGCAAATCTATGGGTGCGGGTGCCCGCGCCGTAATCAGCGCCCGCGCTGCAATCGGCGACGGATCCCACGTTTCTGATGGCCGTTCCTCGAGCGGCGCGCAAGATGCGGAGGGATCTCATCGAGGCGGACCAGGTCCTGAGTGGCTTCCGCTCGGCGGAGGCAGTGCAGCTTTCCCTCGCTCACCAAGACCGTCGCCGGCCGGGGATAGATAAACTGCATCGAATTTGAGATCGTATACGCGCCGGCGTTTTTGACGAGGAGGATCCCCCCGCGCTGCATCGGGGGAAGCATCACATCGCGGCGGATGACATCGATCTGCATGCAGAGCGGACCGTAGAGGTCCACACTCTCCGCGGGCCCGTCACCTTCACGCAGCGCGACCACCTCGTGACGGAAGTAGTACGCTGACGGAATCAAATTGACGCCTCCATCCACGACCACGCCCTTCTTCCCGCCCACCATCGACTTCACAGACACCACGCTCACCAGGAGCGAGACCGCCTCATCGACGAGGGCGCGGCCGGGCTCGAGGATGAGCTGGGGACGGCGCTTGAGCCCCCGCGCCGCCGCTTTCAGCGGACCACAGATGGCCTCCGCGTATTCATCGAACGACGGCACCGTCAGCTCACCAGGCAGAAGCTGCCCGTGAAGGGTGTTCCGCGAGGCATACCCCCCGCCCAGGTCCAGATATTCGATCTCGGCCCTGAGCTTGGACTCGACCGCCCGGGCCAGATCAAGGAGGCCCATCACGGCCCGGTTGTAGATGTCGGCCTGGGTGAGATACGTTCCGGCGTGCAGGTGGAAGCCGGTGAGGCGGAGACGCTGTGAGCCCTGGATTTTTCTGCAGACATCCAACGCCTGCCCTGACTCCAGATTGAAGCCGAACTTGTCCCACGGCGGATCGTTCACCGCCATATTCACGCGGATCCCGATCCCGATCCGGCGACCGAGCTGCCGCGCGACCTCCTCAAGGTCGTAGAGCTCTTCGAGCGAGTCGATATTGATCCGGGCGCCCATGCGCGCCGCTGACAGGAGATAGTCGAATGGCTTCCACGGGCCGTTATACACGATCTGGCGACCAGGGACCCCGAGCGACTGGGCCAGCTCCATCTCGAAGCCGGAGACCGCCTCGGCCCATGCGCCTTCCTGGTGCAGGATGGTGCAGATTCCGGAGAGGTAGTTGGTTTTGTAGGAATAGGCCACCGCGGTCTCGGGGTAGCGGGAGCGAAAGGCGGTGACGAACGCGCGGTAGTTGCTCCTGAGCGTGGCCTCGGACACGACGTAGAGTGGCGAGCCGAATTGGGCCCTGATCGCATTCACGTTCACCCCGTCGATGACGGTCTCAGTGTTGACGGGATGACTCCACCCGCTCCACTGTTTATCGATGGTGCCGAGCTGCTGTCGCGTAATGAGCGGTCGCTCGTAACTCGGTCGGATGGTTGTTGCCATTCGCATAGTCTCCTTGGGTGACAAGTCGGCTCAAAGCCATGAACTCGGTGGGTTGGTCCACAGCCACTCTGGCCAGGTGAAGCCCGACGCGATAGCTGGTCTGGGCAAGCCCGGCCTTACCGAGCGCCAGGCGAAGATAGTGAAGTGGGAGGTCTTGGCCGGCGGCGGACGCCAACGAGATCCACGAGGGGAACCCGGGCTCGATGCCGGTGAAGCAGGGACCGCCGGCCGTGAACGAGAAGGTCAACGTCAGCGGCCCCGGCCAGGCAAACTTATCCAGCAACGGCTTGACGACAGTCCGGATCGCCGAGGCGTCAACAGTCACCGCTGACCAGACGGCGCCGTTCTCGGACCGGTTCAGCACTCTCGCTGCGACCCATCCGATTGGACGACCGCGCTGATCTCCCAACGCGGCGATGCTGATCTCTTCCCCGGAGGGAATCTCTTGAATGAGTAACGGAGTGATGGAGTGAGCATGGTGCTGGGCCACCATGATCTCCAGCTCATGCCAAGTGGCCGCGACGCCGACGGCGCCATCGCGTGACTGAAGCCTGAGCGGGAAGCGCCACGTCACGGCTCGAAGCGGCCGCAAGTCTCGCGACCGCAGCACGCAGTGCTGCGGGGTCGCCACGCCTTTGAGCTTCCCGCGGTCAGGAAACGGCAGCAGCGTGTTCACCAATGATTCGGAAGGGAAGAGCAGCGACACGCCATTCGTTCGGAGACCACGCTTGAGCGGGATGAGGGAGCACCAATCCGAGGGCCCGCCCGGCAGAATCACGAGTGGAGCGAAGCGGCGAGCGACTCCGCGGATTCGCTCGATGAACCCCTCAGGGGACACGACAGGCGATGGCGTCACCACGACCTCATCGGCATGGTTGATCGCCTGAATCCCGTCGGTGAACGGGTTTTCGACCAATGCGATGACTCGGACCGGCACCGAGCGCTGTCGCCGGAGAGAGAGGGCCAGAATCAAACCCGCCGAGGGTGAGTCGGCCCCATTGATCCCGAGGATCGCCACGGAGAGTGGCGCGCTCTTTTTCACCGCAGCCCCTCCAGCTCGGCAAGCGCCGCCACGCGTTCGAACGGCTGGAAGAAATCTTCCACGCTGCGGGTGAAGAGGCATCCGACCACATAGGGCTTGGCCGGCGCCACCGTGAGGCCCAGAGCGAGCCTGAACGCCATGAGAGGGAGGTTCTGCCCGGCCGCGGCTGAGAGGGCAATCCACGCCGGAAATCGCGGGTTCACCTCGATGAGGCTCACGGCTCCACGCTGCGGATCATGGATCATCTCGACTTCTGCCGGGCCGACCCAGCGAAGGGTCCGAACCAGCGCTTCGGCCTTCTCGATGATCTCGGGCGCCTGAACGGTGATTCCCGCCCATCCCTTCCCTCGATCGGTCAGTCCGAGCTTCTTCATTGCGACCGCTCCAACCAACCGATGACGCTGATCCGCAAGAATGGCCAGATCGAGCTCCTCACCCGCCACTCGCTCCTGGGCCAGCAGCGGGAATCCCCACTGGCCGCTCAAACGGGCGAAGGCCCGTTCTGCCTCGATCTGGTTACTCACCAGTTGGGCGTCTGTGAACGATCCCTTGAGATAAAAGGGGTAGGAGAAGTGTTGCAACGCCGTCCGTAACGAGGCGCCGGATGAGAGCACGAGGGTCCTGGGCGAGCTGAACCCGACCCGACGGGCCAACGCGGGCAGCTCGACCTTTGACCGGCGCCTGATCTGGCGCTCGTCGGGCAGCAGACAGTGAATCCCCAGGCCGTTGAGCGTTCGCTCGGCCTTCGCCGCCAGCAGCACTTCGGGATCGAGCGTAGGGAAAAGGATCTGGATCGGGTTGGTCCGGCAGATTTCTTTCAACGCGTGGCAGAACGATTCGGCCCCTCGCGCCGGGGCCGGGACCACAAAGACCTTGTCGAAGATCTCAGACGCGTAGAGCCCGGTGTGCCGATGATCGAACGTCAGGCCGATCAGTTTGCCGCGGAACTCCCGCGCCTGCCTCAGGCAGCGGGCCACAGCAACTCCGGGGGCGGGGTTGTCTGTGGCGCTGAGCCCTGTAATGGCCACCGTCACCTGCGGAAGGCGCTTCATGGTTCAGCGCGGGCGCCCGGCCCTTGACGCAGTAGGCGTCAAGG
>DATEAO010000126.1:0-9924 GCA_035288345.1 Candidatus Methylomirabilota bacterium
TCCACGAAGAACATGAAATCATCAGGCGTGCCGAAGCGGCTGGTCGGCGCGAAATAGCCCACGGTCTGATAGCCCCACGACCCATCGAACGGGTGCTCGGTGACCGGGAGCAACTGCACGTGGGTAAATCCCATCTCGGTCACGTAGTCTGCGAGCTTCTTGGCCAACTCACGATAGGTGAGCCAGCGGTGCCCTTCCTCGGGAACGCGCATCCACGAGCTCAGGTGCACCTCATAGATCGAGATGGGCGCGTCGTGAGCATTCCTCTGCGCCCTGCTCGCCATCCATCGCTGATCGCACCACTGGTAGCGCGACAGGTCCCACACCTTTGACGCGGTCTGGGGCCTGATCTCGGCCGCGAAGCCGTAGGGGTCGGCCTTGTCGACCGTGTAATCGTTCTGGTGGGAGACCACCCGATACTTATAGAGCGCGCCGTCCCGAACACCGGGCACGAAGCACTCCCACACGCCCACTTCCGGTCGGCACTCCATGGTGTCGGCGTCAGGGTTCCAGCCATTGAAATCGCCGATCACCGCGACCCGCTTCGCGTTGGGCGCCCAGACGGCAAAGTGCGTTCCGTTCACCCCATCCACTTGGACGAGATGCGCGCCGAGCTTCTCATAGCTCCGGTAATGCGTCCCCTCCGCGAGGAGGTGAAGATCGTAAGTGGTCAGGATGCGTCGGCTCATCTTGAATCTCGCAACACAGGGTAACATTCCGTTCCCTGTTTTGCACGTTTACTCGGAGTGAATCCGGGGTCGCCGGCGGCCCGCTTCGCGGCCGGAGGCTGTCCTGCTGGCCGATGAGTCACGGCTCTTTCTCGGGTTTGACCAGTTGAAGCACGGCGACTGACCGGCCCCGCAGCGTATAGCTGGGGTCTTGGATCGGACTCCGGCGTCCCCATCGAGGTTCTGCGCTGTCCACGACGCGCTCCCACTGCTCGTCCGGAGACAACTTGGGGAGGATGAATTCGATGGGTTCCGGATGAGCGTTGAAGATCAAGAAGAGCGTGTCACCCGTCAGCGGATTCCCCTCCTCGTCCGTCTCCCCCAGCTCTGTCCCGCTGAGACGGACTCCCAGGCAGCGCAGAGGCGGTGAGTTCCAAGCTTGACCGTTCATCTCCTGTCCATTCGGCTCGAACCAGGTGAGGTCCTTCTCGCCCGCCTCACGAATGCTCCGCCCCTGAAAGAACTTCCGTCGCATCAGGACCGGCTGGCTCCTCCTCAATCTGATCATGAAGCGCGTGAACTCAAGCAGCTCTTTCTTCGCCGCGTTCAGCTTCCAGTTGACCCAGCTCAGCTCGTTGTCCTGGCAGTAGGCGTTGTTGTTCCCCCGCTGCGTGCGGCTGATCTCGTCGCCTCCGCAGATCATTGGCACACCCTGAGAAAGCATCAGCGTGGCCATGAAGTTCTTCTTCTGCTTCTCGCGCAAGGCCGCAATGCCCTGGTCAGTGGTCGCGCCCTCGACCCCGCAATTCCAGCTCAGATTGTAGTTCTCGCCGTCGGCGTTTCCCTCGAGGTTCGCCTCATTATGCTTTTCGTTGTAGCTGACGAGGTCTTGCAGTGTGAAGCCGTCGTGGCAGGTCACGAAGTTGATGCTGGCGTATGGCTTCCGGCCGCTCTGCTCGTAGAGGTCGCTGCTCCCGGTCAGCCGCGTGGCCAGCTCTGAGATCACGCCGCTATCACCGCGCCAGAAGCGGCGCACCGTGTCGCGATACTTCCCGTTCCATTCGGTCCAGCCCACGGGGAAGTTCCCCACCTGGTACCCGCCCTCGCCGAGATCCCACGGCTCAGCGATGAGCTTGACCTGGGAGAGCACGGGGTCCTGATGAATGATGTCAAAGAACGCCCCCAGCTTGTCCACCTCGTGGAGCTCCCTCGCCAGCGCGCTGGCCAGATCAAAGCGGAAGCCGTCCACGTGCATCTCCAGCACCCAGTACCTCAGGCTGTCCATAATGAGCTGGAGCACCCGGGGATGGACCATGTTCAGCGTGTTGCCGCACCCGGTGTAGTCCTTGTAGAAGCGCGGGTTGTCGCTGAGCAGGCGATAGTAGGCCGCGTTGTCGATCCCTCGCAGCGAGAGCGTGGGCCCGAGATGGTTTCCTTCGGCCGTGTGGTTATACACCACGTCAAGGATCACTTCCAGTCCGGCAGCGTGGAGGTTGCGGACCATGGTCTTGAACTCACGCACCGACCCCGATGGGGTCGGAGACATCGCATACCGCACGTCCGGCGCAAAGTAGGCGCTTGTGTTATACCCCCAGTAGTTCGTGAGCCCTTTCTTGACCAGGTGATGGTCGTAGGCGTGCTGATGCACCGGCATCAGCTCCACCGCGGTGACGCCCAGCTCCTTGAGGTGACGGATGGCGGCCTCCGACGTGAGCCCGGTGTATGTCCCCCTCATCTTCTCGGGGACCTCGGGATGAAGCTTCGTAAAGCCCTTGACATGCAGCTCGTAGATGATCGTCTTGTGCCAGGGGGTTCGGGGAGGGTGGTCGTCCCCCCAGGTAAACGCGGTGTCGATCACCGCGGCCAAGGGGGCGCAGAACGCATTGTCTCGACTGTCCATGGCGAGATCTTCATCCGGGTGCCCGATTCGATACCCGTACATCTGGTCAGACCAGCGGAGCGTGCGGCCGATCGCCTTGGCGTACGGGTCAAGGACGATTTTGTTCAGGTTGAAGCGATGCCCCGCTTTTGGATCGTAAGGACCCTGAACCCGGTAGACGTAGAGCTGACTGGGAAGGATCCCCGGCAGATAGCCGTGCCAGACCATATCGGTCTGCTCCGGGAGCTGGATTCTGAGCGATTCGTGGCGAGCCTCAGGTCGATCGAAGAGGCACAGCTCGATCCTGGTGGCGTGCTCGGAGAAGATGGCAAAATTCGCTCCTGCGCCGTCCCAGGTGGCGCCCAAGGGGTAAGGACTGCCGGGTCGCATCTTCATCAGCTCTCCGCGAGGCACGCTCAAGTCAGAGAAAACTCTGAATCAGACAATAGCGTACCACTGCTCGGCTCGATATGCGCAGTCTGTTGTGAGGCCAAGGGTTCAGCGACATTTTCTTGACAAGCTTTTCGATCCACGCGCTCAAAAGCGAAGTACGAGGAGGAGTAACGTTGACGAGGTACTGAGCGAGCCTCGTCTAACAGGCTGCTGAAAAACACGCGCTAGCCGGAGGCTGCTCAAAAAGGTCCAGATGCAAGGCGGCGCCGTGCCTGCCGGCAGGCAGGAGGAAGCGAGGAGTGAGGCGTACTTAGATGTACGCTGCAACGACGAGCGACAGAATTCTCAGTTCGAGCGCGGGCTTCGCCCGCGCAAGCTGGGGGGAGGTTCGGCCTCCCTCGATCGGCTTGTCCGATCGAGGTGGACAAGGGCAGTTGGGTGTGCCCCCCTCCGAGGAAAGTCAACGCCGCAGATGGGCC
This sequence comes from Candidatus Methylomirabilota bacterium, assembly GCA_035288345.1. GTDB lineage: Bacteria > Methylomirabilota > Methylomirabilia > Rokubacteriales > DATEAO01 > DATEAO01. Next base: position 3,420 of record DATEAO010000126.1, read on the forward strand.
TTTTTCAGCAGCCTGCTAAGACGTGGCCTCTCGAAGCCACAGATCAAAGCACTGCCGACCCACGCGCTCGAGCATCGATCCACACCGAGCAGTATCCTGCCGGAGCTGAGTCACACTGACTCCCGGCGTCGCGCCGATCTCACAAGCATGGCCGACAAACCAACGCTCCAGCCCTTTTGTCGTCGCTTCCAGATGGAATTGAAGCGCCAGCGCGCGTCGCCCCCGGGAGAACGCTTGGTTTTCATAGACCGAAGTGGAGGCAAGTCTGGTGGCGCCTGACGGGAGATCAAACGTGTCGCCATGCCAGTGCAAGACTGCGATCTTCTCCGATTCGAGAAGTCCCAGACAGGAGCGCCGACCGGCGTCGGTGAGGTCAAGCGGCGCCCAACCGATCTCCTTCTGCTTTCCAGGGTAAACTTTGGCGCCAAGCGCGCGAGCCATGAGCTGCGCTCCAAGGCACACGCCTAGAGTTGGCAGATCAGCGGCCAGCCGCTTCTCGATCAGCCTCAGCTCGTCAAGGACGAACGGATACTCTGTCTCCTCGTAAACCCCGATCGGTCCACCCAGGACGACGAGCAGCTCGGGTCCGCGTGGATCGATCACCTTCAAGTCATCCAGCCCCGCCTCGGCGTACGCGACTGAATAGCCGTGGTCGGCCAACACCGGCTCGAAGCTTCCAAGGTCCTCAAAGTGAACGTGGCGAATCGCCAGCGCCGTCTTCATCTGACAACCTAGCCTTGCTCGTTATTACTTCCGGCGTCATTTGTACCAGACCAGCGTCAAATCGTAAAGCCACGGATATAAGCTCGACAACCCTTGATGTTCTATCGTATTTGGCCTACGTTGGTCGGCACGAGGAGCAGATGGCATGTCGCGAACGTTTACCGTCCAGATCCAATCTTTGGACCAGGCGCTTGAGGGGTTCAAACGGACGCTCAAAGACCTTCTGACTGGCAAGCGTGTCGCCAAGCGAAAGGGGCTGTATTCCACCAGCCTCGAGGCGGCGGGAAACTTCCTGACGCAAGGACGCCTCGCATTGCTTCGGGCGATCAGGAAAGAGAAACCGCGATCGATCTACGAGCTGGCGAAGATCGTGGGGCGAAATCTAAAGAACGTCCAGACTGACCTTCAACTCCTGGAGCAGCACGGCCTCGTCACCCTCACGGAGAGCCGAAGCCGCGCCAACCGCCGAATCAAAGTTCCCAAAGTCGCCTCAAACGACATCTTGCTAAAGATCACCATCTAAGCGATTACGGTTTAGTATCGAGCCGGAGCTTGGTCACCTCCAACTCAGAATCGTTATGGGGCCCAAACCCACGACTGATATTCGAATTACTCGGCCTTCTTCTATTTTTAGCGGTCTTCGCTTGGATCTATGTCCGTAGGCGTGGACTCCCAAAGAGTTGGGGATCGATCGACTGGCACTCTGAAGAAATGGCCCGGTACACAGCCTGGTCTGTAGGAATCACCCTGGTTATCCTTGTGGTCATTTTCCTGATCTTTGTGATTCGGAATAATTAGCCAAGGAGCTTCAGTTATTGGCCGCGAGGGATTTGAGGGATTCGTAGGCGCTCAGGGGGACGCTGGGGACGCCGAGGGGGTTGGGGCGGCCGAGGTGGGGGCCGTGGTAGTCTGAGCCGCCAGTGGCGACGAGACCGAGGTCTTTACACATCTGGAGGTAGTGCGCGGTCTGTGTCGCCGAGTGCTCCTGGTAGTAGCACTCGATCCCTTGAAGACCGGCGTTCACCATCTCGGGGATCTTGCCGTCGAGGTCAGCAAGGCCGGGATGCGCGAGCACCGGCACCCCGCCAACCTTTCGGATCATGCTGATGGCTTCATTCGGCGTGAGCCTTCGCCGCGAGACGTTGGCCGGCTTGCCGGCGGCGAGGTATTTGTCGAACGCCTCACGCAAGCTCTTCACGTAGCCACGCTTTATCATGACTTGGGCGACGTGGGGGCGACCTGCCGATCCTTCCTGAACCAGGTCAAAGACCTCCTGAGGATCGATCGGCCTCCCGAGCTCTGCCAGTCGCTCGGCGATACAATAGATTCGCTGGATGCGCTCCTCACGCTGAGTGCGAAGAAAATCCTGGAACCACTCGGTCTCGTAGCGAATGAAATAACCGAGGATGTGGATCTCTCCACCGTCCACGTCGCAGTTGATCTCGATCCCCGGAACGATGGTGAGCGGCGGGTGCTTGGCCGCCTCGTCGATCGCGTCGGCTAACCCCTCGGTCGAGTCATGGTCGGTAACGGCAAGAACACGTACACCGTGCTTTACCGCCTCGCGCACCAGCTCGCGAGCCGTCAGCGACCCGTCTGACGCGCGTGTATGCGAATGTAAATCCACACCTGCCATCTATCGCTCTTTCACTTCCCGAACCCCGAACCCCGAACCCCGGACCCCGGTTTCATCGCGACATCAAGTAGGTCAAAAGCGTGCGGACACCGGCGCCGGTTCCGCCCTTGGGCCCGAGCGGCAGGTCCTTTTCGCTGAACGCGGTGCCCGCGATGTCGATGTGAGCCCACGGGGTCGAGCCGACGAACTCCTTCATGAAGATCGTTGCGGTGATGGCGCCGCCGCCACGAGGCCCCACGTTGCCGAGATCCGCGACGTCGCTCTTGAGCCCTTCTTTGTATTCATCGATGATCGGCAGAGGCCACATACGCTCCCCCGCGGCCTCTGCGGCCTTCAACACGCGATCTCCCAGAGGTTTGGAGGTCGAGAAGACACCAGAGCAGCCATTGCCCAGCGCGACGACGATCGCAGCGGTGAGTGTCGCGAGATCGATGATTTCCTGCGGCATCACTTCTTTCACCGTGTAGGCCAGGGCGTCGGCCAGGGTCAGGCGTCCCTCGGCATCGGTGTTTCCGATCTCGATCGTGGTGCCGTTCATCGCGCGCACGATGTCGCCGGGGCGCTGAGCCGTGCCCGACGGCATGTTCTCGGTGGCGGCGATGATTCCGTGGACCTCGACCGGACAGCCGAGCTTCGGCAGCGCCCGCATGATCGCAAGGGTTGCGGCAGCCCCTGACATGTCGTCCTTCATCGTCCGCATCCCTTCAGCGGTCTTGAGATCGAGCCCTCCAGAGTCGAAGGTAATCCCCTTTCCCACGACCGCAACCTTCCCGCGTGCGCGCGCCCGCGGCGTGTACGTCAAGTGGATGAACTTGGGCGGCTCCTCGCTCCCTTGAGCCACGCCGAGGTAGGCCCCCATCCCCATCTTTTTGCAGTCAGCGCGCTCATAGACTTTCAGCTTGAGCGCGCCGTCTCTGGCGCTCTCCGTGGCGTACTTTGCGAGATAGGTTGGGGTGACGTGGTTGGCCGGCTCGTTGACCAGATCCCGCGCGAAGCATGTCGCCTCAGAGAAAATCTCTCCAAGCCTCACGCCTTCCTTGATCTCCCGGTCCCTGCGCCCCGGATCCACGATCCGAAGCTCTTCCACCGCCTTGTCGTTCTTCTCGCGCTTGTACCGGTCGAAGGTGTAGCTCCCCAGCAGCGCGCCCTCAATCATGGCTTGGGCCCGCGCTTTTGCGGGAAGCCCGTCTCCGAGCAGCTCAGCGGAAACAATCTTCGCTCCGAGATCGCGGGCTCGCTTCATTGCGGCAGAGATCGCCCGACGAACCGCTTCCGTATTCACGTCGCCGCGCTTCCCAAGACCGACCACCATCACGCGCTTGGCGGGAAGGCGTCCCACCGTGTGGACGAAGGTGAGCTGCTGCGGCTTCCCCTCGAACTTCTCCTCAAGGAACACTCTCCTCAGCAGGCCGCCTAGCGCGCGATCGAGCTCGGCCACAGGAGGCGGAAAACGCCGTTCACCCTGACTGTAACCCACGATCAGCACATCCCCTTCAGCTTGAACAATCGCGCGTCTGACCACGGAACACTTCATCTGACATTCCCTCCATTCACTCGAAGGGGCTGTGCGCCCTCCGAGGAAGCCTTCGCCGCAGATAGGCCTTTCCCATCAGCCTGATAGAAGTTGAACCGCGCGATCAACCATATCAGATAGCCCTTCCGTCGTGTCGTAGCGTTTCACCTCGCTCACCGGAACCCAGCGCACCTCTGCCGCATCAGACCCAGCATGCGGCTCGCCAAGCTGAGGCCGAGCGAGGAAATCGATCAGGACATAGTGGTACTGAACCCGACCGGTCGCGTCGTGGAAAATTCGGTTCACGACACCAACCAGGCCCTCGAGTCTCACGGTGAGGCCGCACTCTTCCTTGGCCTCTCGCATCGCCGCGGCCTCGACGGTCTCGCCGACCTGCACGAGCCCGCCTGGAATCGACCACTTCCCCAATGCTGGCGAGGTCCCACGCCTTATCAGCAAGACATGCCCGTGTTTCATGATGAAGGTGCCTACTCCCACCATCGGATGCAATGGATACTCTCGCGCGTCGCCCATCGATCAAGGATACCAAATCCTCACAGCTTTGTGGTGCAATCTGGTCATGTTCGAACACTGCCTCTACCCGCCACGCTAATCTCCGCAGGGGCGCGGGCGTGGCGCAGCCCGGGCGCCCGCGCTGCAACTAAACGACCTGGCAGAGGCGGCCCTTGAGATAGAAGGTCTCAGGGACGTTCAGGAGAATGGGATGGTCGCGCGCTTGGGTCAGCGTGGCGATCAACCGCACGCTTCTGCCCGCATCGCCTGCAGAGGCTCTGAGCGTCTCGTCGAAGAGCGCGGGAGAAACATGATGGGAGCATGAGAAGGTCGCCAGGATTCCGCCGGGCTCAAGCAGCCGCAGCGCGCGAATGTTGATCTCCTTGTAGCCCCGCAACGCTGCCTCGACCGCCCCACGGCGCCGGGTGAAAGACGGCGGGTCCAAGATCACCAAATCGAACTGCTCGCGTGCACGCTCGAGTCGCCGAAGCTCGTCAAACGCGTTCCCGTCGATGAGGTGAAGCCGGTCAGCGACGCCATTCAGCTCAGCGTTCCGCTGGGCGAGATTGAGCGCTTCTTTTGAGGACTCGATGGCCACAGCCTCACGCGCTCCCGCCAGCAGCGCCAAGCATGCAAACGCGCCCGTATAGCAGAACGCATCGAGCAGACGCTTCCTCTTTGCGAGCGCTGCGACCGATTGCCGAGACTCCCGTTGGTCAAGATAAAAGCCCGTCTTGTGACCGCCCTCTAAGTCCACCCAGAAGCGCGCTCCCCCTTCCCGAATCTGGACTTCACGCTCGCCCTCTCCGCGAAGCCATCCGGAGATCCCTGCCAGTCCTTCGATCTTCTGGGCCGCCCGATCCGTTTTGAAGAAGATCCCGCGCGGTGAGAGAAGCGATTCCAAGGCTTGCAGAATGAGGTGGCGGTTCTGCTCCATCCCGAGAGTCAGACATTGGACGACCACGAGATCGCCGTAACGGTCCGCAATCAGTCCGGGCAACTGGTCCCCTTCACTTGACACCAGACGGTAGGTGTCGGTATCGAGCCCCAAATCGCGGCGGTAGGCCAGCCCAGATTCGATCCTGCGGCGGAAGAAACTGAGATCGATCGGCTCGTCATTACTGGTCAGCGATCGGCAAGCAATTGCGGTCTTAGGATTGTAGAAGCCCCGGCCAATGAAGCGGCCATCCCTTGTGTGGATCGCGATCGCGCCGTCGGGGGCCCACGATCCCACCACGTCATCGATTTCGTTTCGGTAGATCCAGGGATGGCCGGAGAGAATCCGACCCTCCGCGCCCTTTCTCAGGATGAGCTTGGAGTTCACACTCGACGAGCGCTTCAGCTCAGAGAGGTGGCAGAGCCCGGGCGAGCACCAATGCCGGTTGGCGAGCGACCGTCTTCGGTCCAGGCCGGCGTCGCGTACTTCTCACGCGCGAGAAGGTTGGCGCGCTCCTGCTCTTCGGGAAGGAGATCACCGGGATCAACGCTGAGCGTCAAGGCCTCGGTCATGCCGTTCACCAGCGTCTGCACCACGTTTTCGACCAATGGACGGCGGCCCAAGGTCTCTTCCATCGTTATCATGTTCGCCAGCGGGTCCGCTAAAGGGAAGAGCTGCCGGAGGCGCTCCGAATCGGCGCCCAGAAGGATGGAGCCGTGCTGGAGAAAGGCGCCTTTGCGACGGCGCTGCGCTGAACCCACGAGCTTCTTTCCATGGACTTCGATCTCATAGCTTCCAGCGCGCGCAAAGCAAAAGGTAGGGGCTTCTTCGCGCGGGCGTGATCTCCCGATGGGAACCAGCTCAACCGGAAGGCCGAGCTGTTTGAGTCCTGCAAGCAGCCCTTGAGCGATCCAGCGATAGGTCTCCAGGAGATCCTCGGCGCCTGGAAAGTCACCGGTTCGAGCCACGACACTGTAGGTGACTTCTCGCTCTCTGGTGTCATGGTAGATCGCGCTCCCTCCAGTGGGCCGTCTGACCAGGCCAACGCCGAGCCGGTGGATCGCGTCAATGCTGATCCGCCCATCAAGGGCTTGGCCATACCCCAGCGAAACCGACGGAGGACTCCACGAGAAGAATCGGAGCGTGGACGGCGAAGTTCCTCGAATCCGGCCCAGAAAGATGG
>DATEAO010000127.1:0-7800 GCA_035288345.1 Candidatus Methylomirabilota bacterium
TGGTTGCGGGGGTCGGATTTGAACCGACGACCTTTGGGTTATGAGCCCAACGAGCTACCGGGCTGCTCCACCCCGCGATCGACGTTCACGAGACTACCTGATCCTCTCCACGCTGTCAAGCGGCCGCGCGACGGCTTCCCCTCTTCGCCGCCACGGAGCACACGGTCGGTTTTCTCCGTCGTGTAGTGACCGGTTCTGGCCAGCGCCCTCAGGACACGCCAGCTCGCTCGCGTGGCCAGGAGCCAGTAGGTCTGGCAGCGGAAGGTCCCCCAGAACTTCTCCGCCAGCGTCTTCCGTCGGACGTCCAGCGGCTTGGGCAGGAAGGGAATGAGGTCATCGATCAGGTGCTGGGTCAGGATCCCGCCGACCAGAATCGTGAGCAGGAGCGAGAGTGTCGGCGCTGCCACGGCCAGGGCGAAGAGCCAGAAGTGGTCGCGGTAAAAGTACGCCATGTGCCAGCCGATGTAGCCCATGAGCGGATAGACAATGGCCGCCACGGGCCACTCCACCACTTTGTTGCCGACGTGCCGAATGAGCTGAGCGAGGTTGAACGCGTTGGGCTCCGCGCGCCAGGCTTGCCAGAGGAAGAGGATATCGTCGATCACGCCTTTGTACCAACGCGCGTTCTGCCGAATGATCTTCTCCTTGGTCTCCGGGAGATCGTTCAGCTCCAGCATCGGCGTCGCCGTGATGAGCGCGCCTCGCATCCCCAACGCGTACCCAAGCGTGGAGTCCTCGGTGGCCCCTCGGGTCGGAAACCCGCCGAGGGACTGGAGCGTGTCCAGGCGCACGAACTGGTTGTGGCCCAGGCAGATCTGCGAGCGCCGGAAGAAGAACGTCACGAGCGGACGGAGCCAGCGGTTTCCGCCAGGAACGCGCCGCACAAGCCGCTCGATGATCCGGACCCGCTTCACCTCATTGAGAAGCCGCGCAATCGAGACCCGGATGAAGATCGACGACTGCTGGATCGCGCAGATCCGGCCGCGGGTGTTGAGCCGGTCAAAGTTGGCCAGTGAGAGCGTCACGCCCTGGTATGCCCGCGAGGGCCGTCCGGCAAGCTCTTCTCCCGCGATCCATCGATAGGTGTTCGGGTCCTGGACCGAATCAGCGTCGCTCACCGCGACGAAGACGCGGGAGGGATCGTAGTGCTCAGCGAGCAGCTCGCGGAGCGTCTCGGGGCGAAGCGCCCAGTTGAGCTGGTGCGCTTTTCGGCCCGGCCCCGGCATGACGAGGTGCGTGAGCAACTTCTCCTCGTAGGGAGGAAGCTCGGCCTGAAAGCGCCGCACCAGCTCTCCGGTCGAGCACGGCATCCCGGGATGCGGAAGGCGATCCTCTTCTTCTTTGGTGATGACCACGTAGTGGACTTTGGAATGGGGGTAGCGGGCGCTCATCAGCCCCCGCAGCGTCACCGCGATGTCGGGCTCCTGATACCCCGCGAGGAGGTGAAGGAAGACCGGCGCGCGGTCATCGTGCTCGAGGACTTCCTCGGTTGGAAGCTCGTGAAGGCGGCGATACGCGTCCTTCACGAAGCGGGTGGTCACCCACATCCCGCGCCAGTCGATCAGCAGTTTATATGCGGCCCGAAGATTACAGAAAAACGAGCAGAAAAAGAGGAACGACATCATCCATTCCATGGTCACTAACACTCCCTCAGCGCGACTATCGGGACGTTCCGCTTGTCGATTCAGGCGAGCGGGGGAACCGGAGCACCCGCTCGCCTGGCTTCACCATGCCCAACTCTTCTCTGGCGATCTGCTCGACCAGTTGCGGGTCGTCTCGCAGCCGATCGATGGCTCGTGAGAGTTGATCGTTGACGGCCTCGAGGGTTTGAATCTCTCGCTGAAGCCCCTCGACACTTCTTTTCATTTCAAAGACCCTGACGGCGCTGCTGCTTCCCAGCAACACGAGGACGAGACACACCACTGCGAGAGACCCCGCCGCGGCAAGTCGCCACCGCGGGCCGCGCAGAAAGTTCTGGATGCGCTCCATCGGTCAGGGTCGCTTGAGGAACAGAAATGGTTCGCGACCGGCAAAACACGCGCCAGCGCCCAGCGCTTCCTCGATTCTGAGAAGCTGGTTGTACTTGGCCGTACGCTCGCTTCGGGCCAGGGACCCGGTCTTGATCTGGCCCGCGGTGACTGCCACCGCAAGGTCAGCGATGAAGGTGTCTTCAGTCTCGCCTGAGCGGTGGGAGATGATCGTTCCGTACCCCGCGCGCTTGGCGAGGCGGATCGCCTCGAACGTCTAGGTCAGCGTTCCGATCTGATTCACCTTGATCAGCACCGCGTTCGTGATCCCTTGCTCAATCCCTTTCTGGATGATCGCGGGGTTCGTCACGAAGAGGTCATCGCCCACCAACTGGCAGCTTGGGCCAAGCCGGTCGGTGAGACTCCGCCACCCCTCCCAGTCATCCTCACCCAACCCGTCTTCGATGGAGCAGAGGGGATAGCGGTTCACGAGCTTCTCGTAGAAGGCGATCACTTCATCGGACCGCCACTCCGCGCGCTCGGACCTGAACTGGTAGCGCTGCCCCTGAACGAGGCTCGACGCCGCAACGTCGAGGGCCAGCATGACGTCTTCACCCGGACGGTAGCCAGCCTTCTCTGTGGCCATGAGGAGAAAATCGAGCGCCGCGCTGTTGGAGCCGAGCACGGGCGCGAATCCCCCCTCATCCCCAACGCTTGTGGAGAGACCCTTGTCGTGAAGGAGCTTTTTTAATGTCTGGAAGATCTCCGCGCCCATGCGGAGCGCTTCGGCAAACGACCCGGCGCCGAGAGGCACAAGCATGAACTCTTGGACGTCGAGGCCATTGTCCGCGTGGAGCCCGCCGTTCAGGACATTCATAAGCGGAACCGGAAGCGTATCGGCAGCCGCTCCGCCGAGGTAGCGGTAGAGCGGAAGGCCCGCCTCGGCGGCCGCGGCTCTGGCTGCGGCTAGCGAGACACCGAGCGTGGCGTTTGCTCCGAGGCGCGATTTGTTCGGGGTCCCGTCGAGCCCGACCAGCCTCTTGTCAAGCACCGCCTGCTCCGTCACCTCATAGCCTTCAAGCTCGGGAGCAATCAGCTCCTCAACGTTCCTGATCGCCTTCAGCACGCCTTTGCCGCCAAAGCGAGCGGGATCGCCGTCGCGGAGCTCGACCGCCTCGCGCTTGCCTGTCGAAGCGCCGGAAGGCACGGCCGCCCGGCTCACGATGCCGCTCGCCAGCGTCACCTCCACCTCCAACGTGGGATTGCCACGGGAGTCGAGGATTTCCCGCGCGTGCAATCGCTCAATCTCAGACATGACAACCCGTGAAGCGTGAAGGGGGAAGCGTGAAGCGCATCAGCTCTTCCTCTCGACGATGAAGTCGGCCAGGAGCACGAGCGGCTCGACTCGTGGGCCGATCATGGCCAGCGCCGCTTTTGCTTCTTCGGCCAATTCCCGGGCCCGAAGCTTCGAGACCTCCAGCCCGAAAATCTCTGGGTAGGTCGCCTTCTGCTTCCGCTGGTCGCTGCCGGCGCTCTTCCCGAGCTGCTCGAGGCTTCCCTCGACATCGAGAATGTCATCCACGATTTGAAACGCCAGCCCCAAGCACTCAGCGGCCCGGGTGAGCGGCGCGAGCACGCGCGACGGCGCGTTCATCAACAGGGCGCCCGCGCGCAATGACGCCCGGATCAGCGCCTGAGTCTTGTGGGTGTGGATGTACTCCAGCGTCTCGGGCAGCACTTTTTGACCTTCGGACTCGAGGTCCACCACCTGCCCGCCGATCATCCCCTCAGTCCCGGCCGCGTCAGCGATCTCGATGAGCACATCGCGAAGCAGGGACGGGTCGCGACCGTTCGCGGCACAGTTCTCTGCGATGAGCCGGAACGCCAGCGTGAGCAGCGCGTCGCCCGCGAGGATCGCCACCGCCTCACCGAACACCTTGTGGTTGGTGGGCCGGCCGCGCCTGAAGTCGTCGTCATCCATGGCCGGGAGATCATCGTGGATGAGCGAATACGTATGGACCAGCTCCATGGCGCACGCCGTGGGCATCACCTCAGCCATCGAGCCACCGGCCGCTTCAGCGCCGGCAATCACGAGGATCGGCCGGAGACGCTTCCCGCCCGCGAAGACACTGTAGCGCATCGATTCGTGAATCGTTTTGGGGTAGCGATCTGCAGATGGGAGTGCGCGGTCGAGGGCTTGGTCCACGGCTTCGCGTCGCTCAGCAAGGTAACGCGCCAGATCCACGGTCAGGGTCATTCTTTTTCCTCGTCTTCCCACCCGAACGGCTGCGGGCGGAGAACACCGTGCTCATCCTTCGTGAGGAGCTCGATGCGGCGCTCGGCCTCCTCGAGATATCGGGCGCAGAAGCGGGTGAGCGCGACACCTTCCTCGAAGGCCTTGAGCGACTCCTCGAGTGGAAGATTCCCGGCCTCCAGCGTCTGCACGATCAACTCGAGCCGCGCGAGCGCGTCTTCAAACTTGAGGTCGGTGGGCTCCTTCTTTTCCGTCCCCATCGCCGTTTTTATCCTGAGCCACTCGCTGAACCGTTGATGTGTATATCCTCGACCCGGCAATCGAGGCGTCCCTCATGGAGCAGAACATGCACCTGATCGCCGACCGTCATCTCTTGCGCGCTTCTCACGATCTCGCCCGAGGAGCGGCGGCACAGGCTATATCCTCGTCGCAGCACCCCCAGCGGGCTCAGACTCTCAAGCTGTCCCGCGACAGCCCCAAGCCTCAGCCAGCGGCTTTCCATTGATCGTCCGACCGCGACGCGCAGCCGGCCGTCGAGCTGTTCAAGGACGTTGACACCGCTCGTGATCTTAGCCAACGGGTTTTGGATTCGCAAGGAATTAATCGCCGCCATCGCCCGGTGATGGACGCGCTGATGGCTCAGGCGAAGTCCGGAAACGAGACGAAGCGAGAGATCATCGAGCCGACGGGTTGACTCTCGAAGCGGCCGGGCGGGATCAGTCAGCACGCGGCGCCGGCCCAGCTCGCCGACTCGATCACTCAAGCGCTCCACCCTGTGTCGCGCGCTCCTGACCAACCGCGCGGACAGTTCTTCGAGTTTTTGGACCACCGCTTCTTTTTCCTGCACCACCAGCTCGGCCGCCGCTGACGGCGTGGGCGCGCGCAGGTCGGCCACGAAGTCGGCGATCGTGAAGTCGGTTTCGTGTCCCACCGCAGAGATGATCGGGATCTTCGAGGCCGCGATGGCGCGCGCCACTGTCTCCTCGTTGAACGCCCAGAGGTCCTCGAGCGACCCTCCCCCTCGCGCGAGAATCAACACATCACACCCACTGACCTGGTTCAGTTCGGTTACGGCCTGAACGATCTCAGCGGACGCGCTGTCCCCCTGAACGCGCACCGGGTAGATCATGATGTGGAGATCGGCGAAGCGGCGGCCGAGGACATTCAAGATGTCCCGGATCGCGGCCCCGGTGGAGGAGGTGATCACGCCGATCCGGCGGGGAAAGAGCGGGATCGGTCGCTTCCGGGCCGGGTCGAAGAGCCCTTCGGCTTCAAGCTTCGCCTTGAGCTGCTCGAACGCGAGCTGGAGCGCCCCGATCCCTTGAGGCTCGAGCAGCTCGACCACGAGCTGATACTCGCCCTTCGCGCTGTAGACCTCGATCGCCCCGAACGCGAGCACGCGCATCCCGTCCTGGGGGACGAATCGAATGCGGCGGGACCGGTTCCTGAAGAGGGCCGCGCGGATCTGCGCGCCGTCATCTTTCAGAGTGAAGTAGCAGTGGCCGGACGACGGAATCCGAAGGTTCGAGATCTCCCCTTCCACCCAGAAGCCGCCAAAGGCTGATTCCAGGTGCTCCTTGATCCGCTGCGTCAGCTCTGAGACGCTCCAGATGCGCCGCTCCGGCTCGGTGAATGGCAACCCGAGGTTCACGGCTCAGACTCCCAGTTGGCTCTTGGCTGCGAGCAGGGTGTTCTGCATCAGCATCGCGACGGTCATGGGGCCCACGCCTCCGGGCACCGGCGTGATGGCCCGCGCGCGCCGGCTGACCGACTCGAACTCCACGTCACCGACGAGCTTCCCGGTATCGAGCCGATTCATTCCCACATCGATGACCACCGCGCCTTCCTTGACCATGTCTCCGGTGATGACTCGAGCCCTCCCGGCCGCCACAGCCAGGAGATCAGCGCGTCGAGTATGCGACGCCAGGTCACGGGTCCTCGTGTGGCAGAAGGTCACCGTGGCGTGCCGCGCAAGCAGAAGATGTCCCAACGGCTTCCCGACCAGACGGGATCGCCCCACCACCACCGCCTCGGCAGACTTCAGATCGATGCCGTAGTGATCCAGAATCTCCATCACGCCGGCGGGTGTGCACGGAGTGACGCGCGGTTCTCCCGCGAGCAGGTGGCCAAGGTTGGTCGCCGTGAGACCATCCACGTCTTTCTCGGGCGCGATCGCTTCGATCGCTCTGCCCTCGGAGAGACCCGGCGGGAGCGGCAACTGAAGCAGGACCCCGTGAATCGAGCGATCCTCATTCAGCTCGCCGAGGCGTTTCAAGAGCTCAGGCTCGGGGAGGCCGTCGGGGTAGAGAAAGTCGCGTGTCGCAATCCCGACCAGGTCCGCGGAGGCTTTCTTGTTTCTGACGTAGATCTTGGAAGGAGCGAAGTCGCCGACGAGCACCACCCCGAGGGTGGGAGTCACGCCTGTCTTCGCTTTGAGGGCCTGCACTCCCTCTTTCACCCGGCCGAGCACACTGGCCGACACAAGCTTGCCATCAAGAATTTGCGCCAACATCCCGCCAGTGTCCTGAGTCCGAAGTCCTGAGACCTATCACGCTTTCCCCGTGCTGTGCAACATTTCAACAAACTTCTAATTCAGAACCCGAGTGTTCAATGTGAAGTGGAAGGGAAAGAGACCGCACACTATCGATGTGTGCGACCTGTCATCACGTCGGAACCGGCACCTGAAGGCGTGTCAACTCCACGGCTTTGCCGCTTGCCGGATCAATCCTGACGACGGCGCCCTGCAGCCGCGCTGGTCCCCTTGCTGGCTCGAGGCGGATGTGGATCCCGGTGAGAAAGCGCCTGATGGCTTGCTCGCGCTCGGCGCCGATCACTGAGTCGATCGGTCCGGTCATCCCGACGTCGGTGATGTACGCGGTCCCTCTCGGGAGAATTCGCTCGTCAGCGGTTTGAACGTGGGAGTGTGTGCCGAGCACGGCACTCACCCGCCCATCGAGGTACCATCCCATGGCTTGTTTCTCCGACGTGGCGTCGCCGTGCATGTCCACGACGATGATCGGCGTCTCCTCCCTGAGCCGCGGCAGCTCCTCGTCGGCTTTGCGAAACGGGCAATCCGTGGCCGGCATAAACACGCGACCCATCAGGTTCAACACCGCCACCTTGTGGACACCGGCCTTGACCACGATCGAGCCGGTGCCGGGCGCGCCGGGCGGGTAGTTCGCGGGACGAAGCAGCAAGTTCTCTTTCGCGATGTACTCGATGATCTCCTTCTTGTCCCAGATATGATTCCCCGACGTCAGCACGCCGACCCCGGCCTCCAAAAAGGCCTGAGCGATCGCCGGAGTCACGCCGAACCCCGCGGCCGCGTTCTCAACGTTGGCGATGGTGAGATCGACCGCGTACTGCTCGCGAAGTCTGGGCAGGAGGCCCAGCACCGCCTTCCGTCCAGGTTCGCCGAACACGTCCCCGATCATGAGGAGCGTGAGCGCGTCGCTCATTTGGCGATCTCAACGGCCCGCGTCTCTCTGATGACGGTCACCCTGATGTGACCCGGATACTGCATCTCACTCTCGATCCGCTTCGAGATGTCCTTCGCCAGCTGGTAGGTGTCGAGATCCG
>DATEAO010000128.1:0-9182 GCA_035288345.1 Candidatus Methylomirabilota bacterium
CGCTGCGGCAGCTCGTGAAAAGGTTCGGGAGACGCGGCCCCTTCAGCCGCCTCGCCCAACGCTGGAGTGTGGAGGCCCGCGTTGACGAGCTGCACCGTCAGGTCGCTCACTGGAAGTCCCAATCAGAGCTGTGGCGACAGACCGCGGAAGCCACCAGGAGGCAGTGGGACGAGAGCGAATCGCAGCTCGGGAACACCAGAGCGACCGTCCAAGCGCTTGAAGTGAAGATCCAAGCCCTTGAGGCCGCTGAGGGCCAGGGGAACCAGCGCTGGTCCGAGCTCATGAGGAAGCTCGAAGACGCCGAACGCCAGCGTGACGAAGCAAAGCGGTGTCTGGAGACGGCGATCCACGAGCTGGACAGCGAGCGCCAGACACTTCAAATGGCCACCGGCCAGCTTGAGCGCCGATATGCGGAGGTCAGCTCCGCACTCGAGGCTGAACGTTATCGGGCTGAAGCGAACCGGCCGCCGGGGGATGGGGTCACCATGATGACTGAGTCCATGAACGAGCAACTGCGGGCAGCCCAGGACAAAGCCCACCGCGCAGAGCAGCGCGCTGGGGAGGTCGCGGCGCAGCTTCGCGAGACTCAGCGCCAACGCGACGAGGCGTACTGGTACCTCGGTGAGGCCAAAGCAGCCATCGGTGAGCTCGAAGCGCGACTGCAACTCGCCGAAGAGAACGCCGCCCAAACGACGCGCTGCTCCACAGACATCAGCGCCCAGCTCTACGAGGTGGAGCGGCAGCGGGACGAGGCGAACTGGTATCTTGGCGAGGCCAGGGCGTTTCTTCAAAACCTCGAAGTGGAGTTGGAGGCGGCGCGCCAGTGGCAGGCTCGCTGCGCCGAGCTGGAAACAAAGCTTGAGGAAGCCAAGCGCCAGCGCAATGAGCCCTATCAGCTCGTCGGGGAGATGGTCAACGTCAGTGAGCGCCTGGAACGCGAGGTCCAGCAGGTCCACGAAACGACCCGGCTGGCGGAGCAGCGATACGCCGGGCTGGTCAAAGAAATGGAAGAGGTGGCGCGCCAGCAGAACGATCCCAAGCGGCATCTCGGAGCAGCGATCACGGCATCCATCGAGCGCCTCGAGGGGGAGGTTCGGATGCTCAAGGACGCGGCCCGCCGATCGGAGGAGCGCTACGCGGAGCTGGCGGCAAAGCTCCAGGAGACAGAGCGATACCGGAGTGAACTGCTTCGATTCCTCGAGTCGTCCAGGGCGGCGCAGGCAACCGTGGATCAACGGACCCAGCAGCTCGCCGAGCAACTCACCCAGGTGCAGGATCACCTTGAAGACACCGGGAGGTGGGTTGAGAACTTCGAGAAGCGCATGACGCTCGAGCAGGTGAATTCCCTCGCGCTCGAGGTGGAGCTCGAGGCGATCCGGGTCCAGGGAGATCGGCGGACAGCTCCGCGCGTCTCCGTGCCGGACCTGATCGTTGAGCTGCAGGGGCCGGGCGGAACCACATTGTTTCGCGGCCGCCCGAGAAACGTCTCTGCAAGCGGGTTCGGGTTTGCCACCGAGCGGAGTCTCGAGGGACTTCCTGATCGTCTAACCGTCCGCTTCTATCCTCTGGGGCAGGCGCGCTCAATTGAGGCCACCGGCCGGGTGGTTTGGCTGGTTAAGGATCATGCTAATTCGTGCTATCAGGTCGGGTGCGAGTTGGTCGAAGTCCCCGTTGATTCTCGCGACGCGCTTGAGCGGATCTTAAAAAGCGCCAGTTAACTCCGATTCAACCCTTGGTCAACGGGCCCGTCGGGGGGGTACTGGGTCAATTTGCTTCGCCATACTTCGTTCTCGGTCGTCGCCAGCCCTCAACGTACACCGACGTACGCCTCGGGCTGGCTCCTCCCTCGGGCCTCGTCTGGCTCGCAACTTGACCCAGTACCGTCGGAGGTGCGTGCGTGCATCACAACTGCTCTTCCTGGCGAAGCGACACTTCTCTTGCCGTTTGGGGTGATTTTCGTCTATTCTGCAACCGGCGCTGGCAAGCTTCACGGAGTGGCGACCTCGCCGGCGCCGGCGTGCCGATGCCAAGTGGGCGGGACCGCCAGCAGCTTATCTTGGCCCCGGCCGCAGATATCCCACCGCGAATACCGTTCCGGCGTGGTTTGCCCCTGTTCCGGCTCGGGGGAGGTTCGGCCCCTCTCGGTCGCTTGCGACCGAGGTGGTAGGGGCAGTGGGCGTGCCCCCCTCCGAGCGAACGAGCATGGTTACGGAGGCAGGTAGAAGGGGGATGAGATGAGCAGGATCTTCCGGCGATCCACCGCGACCTTGTGGCGATTCATTAGGGGGCTCAGAGTAAGCGTTGACCTTTCCCGTCCAGCTCCGCTCGGAAAAACGGAGGCGCACATGAACGAGTCGAATCGCTCAATCCAGCATTGGAGGTCCCAGGCCCAACTGTGGCGACAGACCGCCGAGCTCACCCGAAAGCAGTGGGAAGAGAGCGAGTGGTACCTGGGGGAGACCCGCACCACAATCCAGCACCTGGAGGGGCAGCTGCAAATCCTCCAGGATGCCGCCCGCCAGTCCGAACCGCGACATGCCGAGCTACTGACAAAGCTTCGGGATGCCGAGCAGCAACGGAATGATTCAAACTGGCTCCTTGGGGAGGCCCAAGCCACAATCCAGCGTCTGGAGGAAGACGTACGGGCGCTCCGCGACGTGGCCAGTCAGACTGAGCAGCGTCAGGCGGAGTTGATCGCAAAGCTTGAAGGGGTGGAGCGACAACGGGACGAAGCGAGCTGGTATCTCCGCGATGAAGCGCGCCTCTCTATCCAGCGCCTCGAAGAGCAACTGTCGTTTCTTCAGCAGGCCTCGGCCCAGTCTGAGCGACGCTATGCGGAACTGACCGCCAAGCTTCAGGAGTCGGAGCGCCAGCGGGATGAAGCGAACTGGTATCTTGGGGAGGCGCATTCTTCGATCCAGCATCTCCGGGGCCAGCTGCAAACGCTTCAGGATGCTACCCGGCAGTCCAGGCAGCGCTACGCGGAGCTGACAGCACAGCTCGAGGAGGCGGAAGGCCAGCAGAACGAGGCAAACCGGTTTCTCGGAGAAGCCCTGGCCGCGATCCAGACTCTGGAGGACCAAGTACAAGCGTTCCGGGCCGCCGCCCAACAGTACGAGCTACGCGACGCGGAGCTGACAGCAAGGCTCCAGGAGATGGAGCGCCAGCGGGATGAGGCAATCCGGCTTCTCGGGGAGGCTCGGGCCATGATCTTGCAATTGGAGGACCAGGCACTCCGGGATGCCGCGCACCAGTCTGACCAACGTTACGGGGAGCTGACAACGAAACTTGAGGAGACGGAGCGCCAGCGGGACGACACGACCTCCCGTCTCGAAGAGTTACGAGCGTCCAGCGAGGAGCTGGACCGGTACACTGACCAACTGACCACCCAACTCCTCCAGATGCAAGGCGAGCTTGAGGAGACCCGGCGGCTGGAACGAGAGCTCCAACAACAGTTGAACGTCGAGAAAGCCCATCGCCAAGCCGCTGAAACGGAGCTCGACGCGGTGAGAACCCATGGTGAACGTCGCCGAGCCGCCCGGAGGTTCCGTCATGACGTCACCGTTGAGGTCGAGCGCCCGAGTGGAGCCCTTGTCTTCTCAGGTTCTCCTCGAGATATCTCAAGCCGAGGGTTCGGATTCGTCTCTGAAGAGGCCATCACCGATGCCCCGGACTACGTGCACGTCCGCCTGCATCTCCCAGGCGAAGAGAATCCCATCGACGCAACCGGTCGATTGGTCTGGCAAGAAGGAGCGTCAACGAGCCCACGCTATCTGGTCGGCTGCGAGCTCACCAGCATTCCGGCCGACTTTCGCGAGACGTTTGAGCGCGTGATCGCCGGGTAGCTTCTCGAAGGGCTTTGCTAACTGAAACGGCCTTGGTCAAGATGACCAAGGCCGTTTCTTCCACCCTTCACGCTTCACTCTTCACGCTTCACGTTCAAATGTCGAAGTAGAGAGCAAACTCCCACGGATGCGGCCGGAGCCGGACTGGATCAACCTCGTTCTTCCGCTTGTAGTCGATCCAGGTCTCGATCAGATCAGGGGTAAAGACATCGCCTTTCAACAGAAAGGTGTGATCTTTCTCGAGGTGATCCAGCACGACATCGAGCGACCCAGGAAGCTGCTTGATCTTCTTTGCTTCAGCGGGCGGCAGCTCGTAGAGGTCCTTGTCGACCGGCTTGCCGGGATCGATCTTGTTGGCGACGCCGTCCAGCCCCGCCATGAGGCACGCCGCGAAGGAGAGATAGGGGTTACAGGTCGGGTCCGGTGTTCTGAACTCGATACGCTTGGCCCCCTCGCTGCGGGAGTACATCGGGATCCGGATGCACGCTGAGCGGTTCCGTTGGCTGTAGACGAGGTTGATCGGCGCCTCGTACCCGGGGACGAGCCGCTTGTAGGAGTTGGTCGTAGGGGCGATGAGGGCCAAGAGCGCCGGCGCGTGCTTCAGGATGCCGCCGATGTAGTAGAGGCACATCTTCGAGATATCGGCGTAGCCGCCGCGCTCGTAGAAGAGGTTCTTCCCGTTCTTCCAGAGCGACTGGTGGGTGTGCATGCCTGAGCCGTTGTCCTGAAAGAGCGGCTTCGGCATGAACGTCGCCGTCTTGCCATACTTCTTCGCCGTGTTCTTCGCGCAGTACTTGTACCAGAGCACCCTGTCCGCCATCTTCGTCAAGGTGTCGAAGCGCATATCGATCTCGGTCTGGCCGGCGGTGGCCACCTCGTGATGGTGCACTTCGATCCGAACGCCGACGGACTCGAGCGCCAGCACCATGTCCGAACGGATGTCTTGGAAATGGTCCATGGGCTGCACCGGGAAGTAGCCCTGCTTGTAGCGCGGCTTGTAGCCGAGGTTGGGGCGGTCAGGTGTCCCCTCTTTGCCGCTGTTCCAGAAGCCCGCCTCCGAGTCGATGAAGTAATAGCCGGAGTTGGCGGTCTGATCGAACCGGATCGAGTCGAAGAAGAAGAACTCGAGCTCCGGGCCGATATAGATGGTGTCCGCCAGGCCGGTCTTCTTCACATACGCCTCGGCCTTCTGGGCGACGTAGCGCGGGTCGCGGGTATACGGCTTCCCGGTAACGGGGTCTTTAACGTTACAGATCAAGACCAGCGTCGGGACCTTGGTGAAGGGGTCCATCTGGGCCGTGTTCGGGTCTGGAATCAAGAGCATGTCCGACTCGTCGATGGTCTGGAACCCGCGGATCGATGACCCGTCGAACCCAAGCCCGTCCTCGAAGATCTCCTCGGAAAGCTCAGAGACCGGGATCGAGAAGTGCTGCCAGAGCCCGGGGAGGTCGATAAAACGGAGATCCACGATCCTGGCGCCCTTCTCCTTGGCAAACTTCAGAACATCCTTGGCGGTCATAAATGCCTTCCTCCTCTTGGTCGTATGCCCCGGGTGCCCGGAGCTTTAATATGAAATCGCAAATTCCGTGGCCGGCGAAAACCCCTTATACCCTAAGGGGATCGCCGGCTAAAATCAAGAGCGGATGTCAGATCACAGACGTCAGGAGTTCGACCAACCGACATCCGAGATCTGCACCCGTAGATTTGCGAGCAAATCTAGACACGGGCGCCCCCACGTCTAGATTTCGCTCCGCGAAATCTGTGGGGGACATCCGACATCTCCTATGCTGATCCTCGCATCTCGACGCAACGCGGGCTCCTCACGCTTCACGCTTCACGCTTCACAGGCTGTAAGCCGTTTCCGAGTGCTGCGACAGATCGAGACCCGCCTCTTCGTCCTCGCGGCTGACTCGAAGCCCCATGATGGCGTCGATGATCTTCATGATGATCCACGTCCCGACGAACGCGAGCACCCAAGTCACCGCGACGGCAATGATCTGTGTGCCAAGCTGCGCCGGATTCCCGAAGAAAAGGCCGTCGCCCCCGGCCTCGTTAATCGTCTTCGTCGCAAACAACCCGGTTGCGAGGGCACCCCAAGTCCCGCCGATGCCGTGGACTCCCACCACGTCCAGCGAGTCGTCGTAGCCGATCTTCGACTTCATGTTGCAGGCGTTGTAACAGAGGAAGCCCGCCACGGCCCCGATAATGATCGAGGACATCGGCCCCACATATCCGGAAGCCGGCGTGATGGCAACCAGTCCTGCCACAGCGCCAGACGCCGCGCCAAGCACCGTGGGCTTGCCGCGTGTGGCCCACTCGGTGAACATCCAGCCGAGCGCCGCAGACGCGGTCGCGGTGTTGGTGACAACGAACGCGCTGGTCGCCAACGCGCCTGCCGAAATCGCGCTCCCTGCATTGAAGCCAAACCAGCCAAACCAGAGCAGCCCCGCGCCCGTGACCGTCAGCGGAAGGTTGTGAGGTGGCATCGGCTCGTGACCATACCCTTTGCGCTTGCCGATCACCAGGGCAGCAGCCAGCGCCGAGACTCCCGAGCTGATGTGAACCACGGTGCCTCCCGCGAAGTCCAGTGCGCCGAGATTTCTGAGCCAGCCGCCAACGCCCCATACCCAGTGGGCGAGCGGATCGTAGATCACCGTGGCCCAGACCAGGATGAAGACGAGGAAACTGCTGAACTTGATCCGCTCGGCGAATGACCCGGTGATCAGGGCCGGCGTAATCACTGCGAACATGAGCTGGAAGACCATAAACGCCTGGTGCGGCACCGTAGCGCCATAGTCCGTGTTGGGCTGGAGCCCCACGCCATTGAGGCCCACCCAATCAAGTTTTCCGATGATCCCGCCCCAGTCTGGCCCGAACGCCAGGCTGTACCCCCACAGCACCCACTGCACGCTGATGAGGGCCAGGATAATGAAGCTGTGCATGATGGTGCCGAGGGCATTCTTCCGTCTCGCCATTCCGCCGTAGAAGAGCGCCAGTCCGGGGGCGGTCATGAGTAGCACAAGCGCCGACGACGTCAACAGCCAGGCGGTGTCCCCTGAGTCGATCTTTGGCGGCGGAGCCGGGGCCGGCGCGCTTGGCGTGGGTGCGGCCGGAGCCTGCGTTTGAGGGGCAGGCGGCGCTTGCTGAGCGAACGCCAGGCAGGGTGTCAGCCCGATCAGAAGCACAAACAGCCACATCATTGTGTGTGCGCGCGTATGCACGGTTCCCTCCATAAGTGAATCAGTTCAGTTGGATGTTCAGAGCGCTGCTTCGTCGCGCTCGTTCGTCCTGATGCGGACCGCGGTCTCGACCGGGTGCACGAAGATCTTTCCGTCCCCGATGTTGCCGGTCTTCGCTGCTGAGGCAATGACGTCGGCGACTTTCTGCACCAGCGAGTCAGGGACCACGATCTCAACCTTGATTTTTGGCAAAAAATCCACTGTGTACTCGCCGCCTCGGTACAGCTCGGTGTGCCCCTTCTGGCGGCCGAAGCCCCGAACCTCTGAGACCGTCATTCCGATGACTCCGATGCCGGTCAGCGCCTCCTTCACATCATCCAACTTGAACGGCTTGATGATCGCCTCGATCTTCTTCATAACCTCGCACCTCGCGGTGGGCAGACTGGTTAGTCAGCAGCGAGGGTTGCAAGCGAAGTGCCGAGGGGAGCGGCCGGCAGAAGTCATTAAAAAGAAAAGCGCCAGCTCAAAGAGGGGCGCGGCCGGGTTCGATCAAAAAATCAGCAGATCCCCCAGGCCTGCCAACGAAAGCAGCAAAGGGAAGTGGTGCTGCCGCGCGTTCTACTCGACGCGGAGAATGACGAGCGTGGCGCCCCAGCCGCCGGCCTCTGCCGGCGCGTCGCTGAACCGTTCGACCAACGGATGCCGGCTCAGGAGTGATTGAACGACTGCCCGCTGAACGCCTTTTCCGCGTCCATGGACCAGTCTGACCTCGCGAAAGCCATGACGACCGGCCTCATGAAGGTACTCGTCGACCACCGAGGGGATATCCTCTGGAGTAAAGGAGTGGAGGTCGATCGAGTCCTCGATCGGAAGAACTACTTGGTCGTCAGAGCGTTCGGGGTCCGGCGCTGGGGGCTCCGGGCTCGGAGCTGCCATTCTGCTTAAAGGACGGGGCCCGTCAGCAGGTGCTTCTGCCAGTGCTCAAAGCTCAGGAGATCCTCCCCTGACAGCTTGCACTGTCAAAAGGTCGCGGCCCGCTCGAAGAAGTTGACGTCAACCAGCCCAACGCCCTCGGCATGTGCTTGCTGCGCGACTTTCTGTGTCACCATCTGGCGGACAAACGGAATCGGGATGCGCCCGAGGCGATGAATGACTTCCTCGGTGCAGCGAATGGATGAGCCGGGCAGATATGGGCCGCCGGTGAGCTCTGGCTCAGAGTCGTGCTCGCAGGTTTCAGGAACAAGCTGCTGAAGGCGCAGCGAGACGTAGTCGGTCACCCATTGCTTGATTCCGTCCCTCGCGGTATCCAAATTCACCGGGGAGTGATCGATCTTCTGGCTCACTTGAAGCAAAAGATTTTCAATCCGCTGAAACCGCTCTTCAAGCTCATCCAGCCGCCTCTCGATCTTTTCCTGATCCATGCCGATCCTCCGATCAAGCTCAAACCCGACTCATCCTAGTGTAGTGTCCCATAATTAACTTGACATATATCTGCGAGATACCCTATCCTATGAGGGATGAGAACCACCTCTCCTATTCTCCTCTCCCCCGAAGAGAGCTCCGCCCTGGCCAGATGGGCGCGTGGCAGAAGTCTGCCCCTGCGACTGGTGCGACGCGCGCGGATCATCCAAAAGGCCGCCGATGGCGTGCCCAGCCAGGATATCGCGCGGGAGCTGGGAATCTCCAGGCCCACGGTACAGCTCTGGCGAGAGCGGTTTCTGGCCCTTCGGTTGGCGGGTCTGGAACAGGACGCTCCACGTCCCGGTCGTATCCCAGGCATCCCCGAAAGCAAGGTACGGGCAGTCGTCGAGGCCACGCTGCACACGAAGCCGCCGGCTGCAACCCACTGGAGCGTGCGCACCATGGCGAGGGCGCAGGGCATCAGTCGAATGGCCGTTCAGCGTATCTGGAAGCAACACACCCTCAAGCCCCATCTCGTCAAGACCTTCAAGCTCAGCCGCGACACACACTTTGTCGAGAAGCTCTACGATGTCGTCGGACTGTATCTCAATCCCCCGGACAAATCCCTTGTGCTGTGCGTCGACGAGAAAAGTCAAATCCAAGCCCTGGACCGCACCCCGCCCGGTCTTCCAATGAAGAAAGGCCGCTGGGGGACGATGACGCACGACTACAAGCGCAACGGCACGACCACTCTGTT
>DATEAO010000129.1:0-2402 GCA_035288345.1 Candidatus Methylomirabilota bacterium
GAACTTCCTGAGCCCATCGCAGATTATCCCCTCGACTACGTGTTGGATGGTCAGCAACGCATCACGTCTCTTTACGCCACGTTCCAAACGGGGCGACACGTTGACCAGACATCCGACTGGAAGGATATCTACTACGACTACTCGCTTCCCTTCGACGCTCAGGACACTCAATTCTTCGCCCTGCTACCGAGCGAAATAGTACCCAACAGGCATTTTCCGCTGCGTTGCTTGTTCGATACCACGTCCTATCGGCGCGCCACCGCGCCTTTTGATGAAGAGACGGCAGCGAAAGTCGACAGGATGCAGACCGTCTTCAAGGAGACTCAGATTCCAGCGCAGATCATTCGTCCCGATGATCGGCAGACGGTTGCAGTTATCTTCGAGCGAATCAACAGACAAGGTGTTCCTCTGGATACCCTGCAACTCTTGTCTGCGTGGACGTGGAGTGAAGACTTCCAGCTACAAACTGAGTTCGATGACTTAGCAACGGACCTAGAGGAGTACGGAATTCGAAGCGTGGACACAGAAGAGAACATCCTTCTGCGGTGTTGTGCGGCCGTGCTGGCGTACGACCCGACGCCGGACAAGCTTGTGACGATTCCGGGCGACGAAGTCAGGCGCCGTTTCGGGGAAGTCCGCAATGGGCTAAAGGGCGCTCTGGACTTCTTGCAGATGAACCTGAAGATCCAGTCGGTGGCAAATCTGCCGTTCCAGACACTCCTAGTTCCGCTCTCCGTGTTTTTCGCCGCGGGCGATGGCATCGAAATCCGGGTGACAGAGGAGCAGCGGAAGCAATTGCTTCGGTGGTTCTGGCGTGTCGCATTTGCTCGGCGCTACAGCAGTGGTGTCCTCCGCAACTTGCGTGAGGACATAGAGCAGGTGCGGGTCCTCAAGGCCGGACAGGCATCCAAGCTTGGAACTTTCTCTTGCTCGGTGGCTGATGACTTCTTTGGATCCAACAACTTCACGATCTCAGCTGTAAATACCAAGACCACCATCCTCCTGCTCGCGCAGCAAACCCCGCGGAGTTTTGTTTCGGGGACTCCCGTCGATCTCGCGCCCAAGTTGCGCGAATTCAACAAGACGGAGTTTCATCACCTAATGCCGCGGCTCTACCTTCGCACTGTCGGAGCAACCAGGTACAACCCCAACGCGCTTGCAAACATCGCATTCCTCACTCGCGCGGAGAATCGTCACCTCGGTGGCGTTGCACCCAGCCAGTACAGAGCACGACTCGCCGCGAATGAGGTCGAAGTTCTCGATGCAGCAGTGTGTCCTGCCAGTCTTTTCAATGATGACTATGATGCCTTCATTGACGACCGAAGCGCTCTCCTAGCTGAGCGAGCGCGACGATTCATTGGGTGAACGGCCTAATAACGACATGAAACGTCGTGACGCCATGTGCCAGCCTAGTGGCCATGCTCCTGGGCAAGAGTCCTCCGGCCGCGGTTAGCGGCTAATGCGCGGCACGGGACCAGAGAGAACACGACCGCGTAAGGGCGTGAGGCTCGCCTCTTGGCCTTTGAACTCCTGACGTTTGACCAGGCCCTGGCGCGGCTCCCCGGTGACAAGACGCCGAAGATCCTGCTGGGCAACGGATTCAGCCGGGCCTGCCTCGAGGCGCAGGTGTCTCATTCACGTTGACAGGCTCCGGTTTGGGGTTAGTCATTGCCTTGTTTTGTCGGAAACCAAGTCCGAGTAAAACTCCACGATCAGTCGCATGGGGTTCGGGGGGTCGCCGGAAGGGATTCCGCGGGATGGCTCGCCAGGAGCGCCTCGATCCTTGTTGTGTGCCCCACGGTCGGCTGGCTCTTTCGCCGTTCCCAGTGCCGGACGGTGCTCGCGTTGACTTCCAAGATCGCCGCTAGGCGCGTCTGTGAGAGGCCATGAACCCGGCGGTACGCCTTGAGCTTGTCCGATAGGTCGCCATCCGTGCTAAACGGCACGTAACCGAGGAACCCGACGATCGCGGGCCACTGCCACTGAGCGGGGGCGTTCCGGTCGACCTCCCAGTTCCGGATGGTATCGACCCTGGCGCCGAGTTTCGCCGCGACCTCGCGTTGCAGTAACCCCAAGTCCAGCCGCCGCTTGCGCAGGTGGTCTCCCACGGTCCTGAGGTCCTTAGGGTAGGCTGTCGGTAGCGGCTTCTGTCCTCTCAAGTGGACGCCGCAAAAAGGCAACGCAACGGTGCAAGTGCGGGTTCTGGGGCGCGCTTGGGCGGTCGTGCGTGTGCGGGCCGCTGGACGTGGAGCGCTACCGCGCACGCCTCTCGGGGCCGCTCTTGGATCGGATTGACATTCACATCGAGGTCCCCGCCGTTCCCTACCAGGAACTGTCGGTTGAGCGGAGCGGCGAGCCCAGCGCCGCGATTCGCGAACGGGTGAACCGGTCGCGGCAGGTGC
>DATEAO010000130.1:0-3611 GCA_035288345.1 Candidatus Methylomirabilota bacterium
TCTGCCGACTCGTCTCACCCCCCTCGGTTGACCCCCGGCGTCCACCGCTCGAAGGTCACGCGAACCGTGGTGGCACGCATCCTACTGGAGAAGTCCTACCCCGTCAAGCACCCGGGGTTTGTCCAGATGAGGGAAGACGACCGCCTTTTCAGCGCCCGGCACCGGTGCTAGAATTACCGGGCCGAGACGGCTGGGAGCGACGAAGGGCCAAGGCTGACAAGGGTCAGGACGGAGGGGGGTATGGCAAGCGTACAGATCTCCAAGGACGAGATGCTGAAGCGGGTCGCGCGGTTCAAAGAGCTCAGGCCCAGTCACCAGGCGTTTGTGGACAGCCGCATCCCCGGCCATGAGCGAGAGATCTTCAACGTGATCGGCCGGGGCGTCACGGAGGATGCCTCCCTGGCGCCGGCCATCACCGACGCCCAAAACTTCAACGTCACCCTCGTCCACGCCGCTCCGGGAAAAGGTGCCGCCCTGCACAGCCACCCCACCGTCGAGGTGTTCATTCCCCTCTCCGGCGAGTGGGCGATCTACTGGGGCGACAACGGCGAGAACGAGCTCCCGCTCGGTCAGTGGGATACCATCTCTGTCCCCCCGGGGGTCATGCGGGGATTCCGCAACACCGGAAGCGAGGAAGGGTACCTCATGGCCATTCTCGGCGGCAGCGACGCCGGAAAGGTCACGTGGGCCCCCACAGTGCTGGAGAGAGCAACGCTCACAGGGCTCGAACTGGACGAGCGGGGCAACCTGATTCAGGCGAGCCGTTAGTGGACCCCGTCGCGGCTCTTCACGCGCTCCAGTACGCCCAGGCCGCGCCGGATTTCACGCTCCCCTCCAGCCGCGGCGATAGCGTGACCCTCTCGGCGCTCAAGGGACAGAGCGACGTTGTGCTGGTCTTCTACTGCTACGACTGGGGCTCGATCTGAACGCCGGAGCTCACCGACCTGGTCCAGGTCGCCGGCAAGTTCTCCGAGCGTGGGGCCGTCCTCCTGGCGATCAGCGCCGACAGCCACTTCTGCCATGACGAGTTCGGGAGGGCCAGGAACTTTCCATTCCCGCTCTTGAGCGACATCCATCGCGTCGCGATCCGCGCCTATGGGGTCCTCGACGAGGCGCGGAACGTTGCCTTTCGCTCCACCTTCATCGTTGATCGGGACGGAGTGCTCCGCTGGGGACAAGCGGGCGACCGGCACATGGTCCGGGACGGGGCCGAGATCCTCCGCATCCTCGATTTGATCGACGCGCTCCGCCGGAAGGCGTGAATTTGACGCGGAGGGGGCACGCCCGACTGCCCTGATTGCAGCGCGGACACCCGCGCTTTTCCTCGGAGGGGGCGCATCCCCCTTCGGACCCCCCCCCTGAACTCGCGCGGGCTGAGCCCGCGTCGAACACACCGGCGCTACGCTCGCGCTCCCGCAGAAATCAGCGTGGCGGCCACGCCAGGGCTCGAACGCGCCGCAGCACGCCTGATCGCTTACGCGATCGAAAGGCGTGAAATAGAGCCGTCGCGGACACCCACGAAGTGGATCGTCAATGCTTTCGGCGACTATTCCTGCGTGGCGGTGTACGGACAGATCTGGTTATACGCGCAGTAGCGGCAGGCCATGTATGAAGGAGTGGCGTCGAACTTTCTGGCGCGGATGCCGAGCGCAGCGGCTTTGATCTCCCCGATCGCTTGAGCGATGTCTTCCCCGGTGGGCGAGTGCCGACCCATCAAATTCGACTCCAGGAATCTCAGCTCCACGCGCTGAGGCAGCGTTCCCGTCATTTCTTTCCAGGCGAGCGCATAGAGCTTCAGTTGAAGGCTCTCGCGCACGCGCTGGTCCGCGGCTCGCTGGTCCTTCACCTGGCCGGTCTTGTAGTCGACAATGACCGCGCCACCTGACTCCTCGTCCACCCGGTCAAAGCGGCCGCGGATCTTGTCCGGCCCGATGTTGAACCCGAACTCTTTTTCCACATGCGTGGGCTTGACTCCACCCGCCTCCTCCTCGTGCCAGAAGCGCGTGAGCGCTTCCCTCCCCGCGGCTTTTCGCGCCTCCTCGTGCTCCCAGGTGAGGAAGCCCTGGTTCACCCACTCGCGCTCGTAGCAGGTCAGGAGGTCCTCGAGCGACGTGTAGTTTCCCGCGACGCGGCGCCTGAGGTAGTACTCAACGACTTTGTGGATCGTGCTCCCGTACACCACCGTGTGGTGGCGCATGATCGGGACACGCAGAATGTGGACGTATTTGTACTTGAGGGGACACGTCTGGTAGTCATCCACCTGGCGGTGGCTGATCATCAGCTCTTCGTCGGCAGGGATTGGCGCGAGCGCCCCATCCTCTGATTCGACCGGCGGGGCATACCGGTGGATCTCCTCAATCGCTCTCGCCTTGAACGGGCGTGTGGCGTCCTTTGGGAGGTCGAGGGCCTCCAGCACGAACTGGCTCACTTTCCGCTCACGACTCCCGCCGTAGTCCCGCGCGCCCGTGAGGTAGAGCTCCCGCTTGGCCCGCGTCATCCCGACGTAGAAGAGCCGCCGCTCTTCCTGAAGCTGGAAGTCTCCAGTGGGCAGCGTGTCCTTGATCAGCTCGACGGGAAGCTCGAGACGATCCGAGCGACGCGGCCACGGGAACTTCCCCTGGACCAAGCCGACGAGGAAGACGACCGGAAACTCGAGCCCCTTCGCTTTGTGGACCGTGAGCACATGCACGGCGAGCGTCTCGGTGTCTGCCTCGGAGATCGCGGGGTCTTCACCGGCTTCCACGAGCGCATCCAGGTAGTTCACAAACTCGCGCACGTGGTCGTACCGGAG
Organism: Candidatus Methylomirabilota bacterium; assembly: GCA_035288345.1. Classification (GTDB taxonomy): domain Bacteria; phylum Methylomirabilota; class Methylomirabilia; order Rokubacteriales; family DATEAO01; genus DATEAO01. The sequence goes on from DATEAO010000130.1 coordinate 2,792, forward strand.
CACTTTCGAAGCGGCCTGGATGCGACGGAAGAACTTCGAGATATTCTGCACCTCCGCTTCGTCGCGGGCCGTGGCGGCTTTGGACATCCGCGCCAGCCAGCCGGAATCAGCCATGAACTGATAGAGCAGCTCCCCGGTGGGCATCTCGCGCGCCAGCTCCATATAGCGCGTGAGGTCTTTGATGAGGTGCATGATCGCGCTGCGTCCTTCCTCTGTGATCTCGTGAGCCAGGTCAGGAAGCTCGCCGGTCTGACGGAGCACGTCGAAGAGCCAGCGGTTCTTCCGATCCGCGTAGGTCGAGCAGCGCGTGAGATCCACGATCGGCACCTGGTAGAGGTCTGACGAGGCCAGATAGTGGACGCTGACCGAATCATCGGGGTGCGCGACCGAGCGAAGGAACGCGATCAGAAGGCGCACCTCGGGGCGGCCGTAGAGCCCGGCGTTCCCGCTGAAGGTCCACGGCACTCCGCTCAGGTTGAGCGCGCGCAAGAACGCGTCGGCATCGTTGTTAGAGCGGACGAGGATCGCCACGTCATTGAGGCGCCAACGGCCGGCCTCTTTGCTCGTGGCGATCATCTGAGCGATCTCGTCGGCTTCCTGGGTCACACTCTCGAAGTACAGATGCTTGGGAGGCTCGGCAGGCGAATCGAGTGGAGCCCGAGCCACGAGCCGCTTATCGATTCCCTCTGCGACCTCAAGTCGGTCCGGGTTGTTGTGCGTGATGAGCCGATACGCCGCATCGAGAACAAGCTGCGGGGAACGGTGGTTCTCCACCAGCACCACTTGTTTCGCATCCGGGTAGGTGCGGTTGAAGTCCAGG
>DATEAO010000131.1:0-3475 GCA_035288345.1 Candidatus Methylomirabilota bacterium
CCCTGGTCGGTGTCGCAAGCCTTGTGTCTCTTCGCCGGGTGAGCCCGCGGCTTGCTATCTTCCCTTCCCTTACACTTATTGCACTCGTGCTTGTCTACGCCGTGAGAGGGATCGTAATTGGCCGGTTATACCCTTGACGCACCCAGTCCTTGATTGAGAGGGCCTGCCATCCTTCATGGGTTGCACGAATGTCCACGGGTGGGACGTGAAACTTAGGGAGGTCCTTGCCCGAATCCGCTGCCCAAGCTGCCGCGGATTCTTCACGCAAAAGGAAAAGACGCGCCGCAGGGTGACAACCGAGGTCCGGCACTCGGTCGCGCGCAATGGGATCGCATCGATGTTCCGAACGCCGCAACGAGAGGCCTGGGAGGACCGGACGGAGAAAACCTACTCGGTCTATCGTGTCGACTACGAATGTGCAGCGTGTGGGCACCTTTCGCACGAGAACAAGCAGGTCCTCGAAGGGATTTCTAGATCTCGCAAGCAGATCCCGCCGGACGAGTTCCACATTTCTGGTTGAGGGCAGTTGCCTTCCCAATTGCGTACCTGCTTCGGATTCGGGCGTGAGCACGATAGGCTTGAACTCTGGGTTATCGGGCGCCAGCGGGCTGCCCAGGGAGCCCGCTTAATTGAATTAAGTAGGGTGTAGACTTTGAAGCGATCGATTTGACAGTTGAGAATTCTGGCTGTAAGCTAGTGTTGCCAGCGGATGAAAATCGGCTTCATGCCGTGTGGGTGCTCCGCTGAGGCGTGAGCACCCCTATATCCGTGGCTGCTCCTTCAAAGCCGCTGATGTCAGCGGCTTTCGTTTTGAGTAGTAGGTGCCATAGGGTGCCAGACGTGTGTCATCGATATCATGCACCAAGCGAAAGCGCAACCAGAGATAGGTGACGTACCTGTCGTCCCCCTTTTCGTACAATCTCTGCAGCCCCCACAAGAAGTAATCCACGGCTTGGAGACTCCCAGAAGCCTCCGGCACGCCGGATTGAATCGAAATGGCCGCCTGCCTTACGACGCCAAACCGCTCCGCGAACCGGGTTCGAGCCGCCTGCAGGGCCGAATGGAGAGCTCTCGATCGATCCGACGCACCTCGGCGCGCAAACATCACCTCGTATTCGTCGTGGCTGTGGAGGAGGTTGCGAAAGAGCCTGCGAACAAGCGAGTCGTAAAGTTCGTGAGGGGAGTAGTGATAGGTACGATCCATAGCATTACGCTTGTTAACATACTCCAGGACAGTTCGCTTGTCCCGGACCACCGCCAGGAAGCGGATATTCTCCTGGGCAAGACATTCGAAGACCTGCTTCCTCACTTCCGGTATGTCATCGGTCGCATGAAAACGAAGGGCCGTCTTGCCTGCAGCGGATCCCATGCTTGGAACTCGGTGGAAATAGGGGTCGGCCACGAGGGAAGCCCGAAGGGTACGCAACGTCCCCTCAAGGCTAGTTGGATCTTCAACGTCAAGTAAACCTAGGATGAAGAATCTGGAGCAACCCGGCTGGCCGATGATGCTCCGGCCTTTCCGGTCAAAAAGCGTCGCGTCGCCAGCCTCGTCGACGAAATATCGCCGCGATGAACCGGCGGCCGGGATCTTATCCATGCAGTCCCCCCTTGCTTGCCTTTCAATAATACCTGATTAGACAGCGGTTAGCGGAAGCCGGAACGGATCGGGGAAGGGGAGAACCCCGCAAGGGTCGGCAACCGGGAAGTTCGTGGCGATCCTAGTCAATTCCCAAACGTGATCCTCGTAGTCGCGAAGGAATTCCCCTACGTGTTCATCTGATTGCAGTACAGCAGGTCCCATGGCTGTCCTCCTCAGTAGTGGTAGAACGACCCCGCCCAATCGATCGTGATCCACAGGCCGTCGTCGGCGACAATACCGAAGAACGGCAAGAGAGCCGCTATCTCTGGGAGGTCGGCGTCGACGCAAATCTTCTGGCTGCCGGTCATGAGGTCGGAGCCGCTCACCCGACCACCGCCGGGGCGACGCTCACGGCTGGCTCGTCATACTCGGCGAAGATTGCCAGCGCGGGAGCTGAGCGGCGCCGCAGCACTCGCCGCCGGGATGGCCGACTCACTCCGTGAGGGCGGGAATCGGCAGCTTCGCCGTGTTTCCCGCCATGCCACTGATTGACTTCGAGTCTAGTCTCGTATATATTCTGTATACGAATGACTACAAAACGTATACGGACCGATCCTCTCCTCGGCGCCCTCATCACTTCTCGGGCCAGGGTGGAGATCCTGAAGCTTCTTGTGCTTAACCCGGGCGACCGGCGATATCTACGTGAGGTCGCCTCCCTGACGCGTCAGCCGGTCCGCGCGGCACAACGAGAGCTTGCGCGGCTGGAGAGCGCCGGCATTCTTACGGCGACCACCGAAGGCAACCGGAAGTATTACCAGGCCAACCGGGAGTCCCCGGTGTTCCCGGAGATGAAGGCGCTTCTCGTCAAGACCGTCGGCCTGGGAGATCTTTTTCGAAGACACCTTCGGGAGAAGGGAAGCTCAATCCAGCTTGCGTTCCTTTTCGGTTCCTATGCTCGTGGCACGGAGAACCCAGGCAGCGACATCGATCTGATGGTTGTCGGTGGGATCACGAGCAGGGAACTCGCCAGGCTGCTGGCGCCTGCGCGCGAAACCTCAGGCCGCGAGGTCAATACCGTGTGCATGACGCCAGCGGAGTTTCGGGCCAAAGCCCGGCAAGGGAATTCGTTCCTGTCTGAAACCCTGCGCGGGCCTAAGATTTTTCTGATTGGGGGAGAACATGAACTTGGAAGGCTTGTTAGCTCAGGGAAGGCTCAGGCGGCGTAGTGCTGGGAAGGAGGAGATACAGGGGATGCTGCAAGTCGCCGACCGCGACTTGCAGGACGCCGTGGTGCCCGGCCTGTCTTCCGATCGCCGCTTCATCATTGCGTACGAAGCAGCGTTGACCCTCGCCACTATTCCCCTTCGTTGTGCAGGGTACGAGACGCACGGCCAGAGCCACCACTGGACCACGTTCCAGGCTCTACCGCTTACCATGGGCGACGAGCTGCAAGATCTCTCCGACTACTTCGAGAGTTGCCGAAACAAGCGCAACGTCGGTGCCTACGACCGCAGTGGAGGAATCTCGCGGTCGGAAGCCGCCGAGCTCCTTGAGGAGACCAGGGCATTCAAGGAAATGGTGAGGCAGTGGCTGCGAGATCAGTTCCCCGAGCTCCTTGAATGAAACGGCAGGCGTCACCTGAGGACGATCGCCGCCAGGCCGAGCAGCTCGCCCAGATGACGATCGATAAGGAAGCGCCGACTAGGCGCCGGGAGAACGAGTCCCAGGTCTCATTGGCGCCGTGGCGGTCCTTGAGGAGGAGCGCGACGCGCGGGAGGCGGTGCCGCGTGAGTTCGGCGGCGGAGTCCTGAGCCTCGTCCCGGTTAGTGAAGAAGGCCAGGACGGCGACGGAAGGCATGAGGAGCCAGTATAACTGGGGGCCATGGGGAGGGGGCT
>DATEAO010000132.1:0-5595 GCA_035288345.1 Candidatus Methylomirabilota bacterium
CCATACAGTAGGCGTAAAGGTTATCAGCAGGCTCAGAGGCATACTGCCCCTGAGAGAGACGATAAGTGCCGCGCACCCTTCGGTATTCGACATACGGTGGATTCCCTAATATCACATCAAAGCCGCCACCGTTCATGATGCCGTAGAACTCCACGAACCAGTGAAACGGCTGGTGCGACTTCAGCCACTTGGCGTAGCCAGTCTTGTCCGCTGACTCCACACCGTACTCGATCGCGAGGTAACGGTTCAGCTCGACCTGCAGCCCGGACAGCCGATTACGCAGTTCGAGCTTGTGCTCCGTTGGTACGGACGCATCGCCCTCGACCTGGCGCTCGCGGAACGCGTCGAATGCCTGCTGCAGGTCGGCTGCCTTGACCGCTATCTTGTCCATCTCGTTGAAGAGATCCATCTTCCCCTGAGTGTCACCGAGAATCGCCTTGTTGACATCGTCGTATGTGGCGAAGCCCACGAGCGTGTTCCCCACCTTGACATTGAAATCGATGTCCGGCAGCGGCTCGATGCCGAGGTTGTCGCGCTTCGTGTCCGGTTCAACCTGGGCAGCGAGCTTGAGGAAGAGGCGGAGCTTGCAGATCTCGACCGCCTCTTCCATGATGTCCACGCCGTAGAGGTTGTTGAGGATGATGCTCTTGAAGATGAAGTAGCGGCGGTTGGGGTGAGCGGCGACGTTGGCCAACACCTTACGGAAATCGGAGAACTTCTCGGGGCGGCGGGTTTCGCCGGAGCGGTCGAGGTCGGCGACAAAGGCTTCCATGCGAGTGAGGCACCCCTCGTAGAGGGGCTCCAGGATGTTGAGCGCCGCGAACAGGAACGCCCCGGATCCGCAAGTCGGGTCGAGGACGGTGACCTTCTCGATGGCGTGCCAAAAAGCACGCAGCAACTCCGGCCCCTCGCAGTTCTCGATCGCGTCCTGCGCGAACTGCCGGATGTCGAGGTTGAGCGTGATGAGGTCGGCAATATCGCGCACCTCCCGCGCCGCGAGCCTCGCTTTCACCTCTTTGTCGCGCGCGCGGCGGGCGATCACTTCGCGCCAGGTCTCCGTGGGCAGGGCGTGCTTTGGGGGCGCCGCCTTGTTCCAGCCCTTGCGCAACTCCAGTGTCTGGACAAGGCCCTCGGCGACGGGCTGATGCAGGGTTGGCGGATTGAGTCCGGCAGCGATCTCTTCCGGTATCGGCTCGCTCCCACCGTGGCGAACGGCGGGATAGATGTAGCGGTCCGGGTCGTCGGTCAACAGGTCCCAGAGCGTGGGGCCCTTGGGGTTCTCGAACGCCACCCTACACTTGGCGCGGGCGGCGTCGAACAGGAACGGCAGGACCGTGTTCTTGCTGATGTACTCGGTAATGTCCTCTTTGGTGTAATAGGCCCCCATCTGCTTCTGGTTGATGTACTTCTCAAAGATGTATCCGAGCACATCGGGATTGATCTCGTCATCGGCCCTGAGCGGCCGCTCGTCTAGGTGCCACTGGTACTGGTCGAAGTAGTCGAAGATGCGCTCGAAGGCCTGGTCGGGAATCTGGATGTTCTTGCCGTAACGCTCGGGTCTTTCAAGTTCGTGGAGGTCGAACAGGCCTCCGTTCAAGTATGGGATGCGACCCAGGAGCGTCTCCAATTTCGGCGTACGCTCGCGGCCACCGAGCCCTTCGTGGAAGAGCCGGAGGAGAAAGTAACGGTAGAAGGAGTAGAACTTGTCCCTTCCGTGCTCGGTGCGCATCCGGTCGAGCCGGTTGCGTAGGTATTTGCTGTCGCCGTCGAGGAATCCCTTGCGTTGGATGAAGTAGACGAACATCAGCCGGTTGAGCATCACGGAGGCGTACCATTCGCGATCGGCAGCCTCGGCGATGCCGGTGATGAGCTTGAGAAACGCTGCGTGCTCCTTCTGGAACTGGTCGTAGAAACGTTTGGTGACGCGCTCAACGTCGAAGCCGGCGCGGGCGCGTTGGGTCACGTCGGTGAGTGAGAGCCGTTCCTCCTCTTCGAGCGCGAAGGCAATGGCGTCGAGCTTCTGAAGCAGTGCATCGCCGGGCTGGGAACGGTGCAAGGTGTGCTCGCGGCATGCGGCGGGCTTTCCAGGCTCCCGTTTTACCCACTGCCAGATTTGCGTCTCGTTCGCCGCATCTGTAAAGACGATCAAGTGCTCGTGAGAGGATTTTGAGACCTGATGCTCGATCTTCCGCCGCTGGGAGTAGTTGGGTAGCTGCTCACCAGGGGGCGAGGGAGAGCGCCAAGCGACCATGCCCCGTTTCTGCGCCACGGCGTGGAGCTCGTGAACGCGGTCGGCAACCGGGACCTGCAGCTTGGCGGTATGCCTGTCCCATCCTAGGGCCTCAACAAACAATGTGCTGAGCTCGCCACTTGCAAGGAGCTGGCGGGCCCGGGCTTTGTCGAGGGTCATGCCTGCGCCCCGCTGGTCTCGCCCGGTCCTATGGGCGAGACCAGCCCCAAGGAACAGATGATCTGAGGTTCGCGGGCATCCTCGGCGTCGTCGAGTTTGACGCACAGGCGGTCTTCCTCTCGTAAGGCGACCACAAGCTGTACCAGCGCTTCGTCGGAAACGCTGCTCCTCAGCTGTCGGTTCAACGTGTCGATTGCTGACGGTCGAAGTGGAGCGCGGTAGACATCGTCTATCGCCGCCCGCAACTCCGGGGTGTCGAACAAGGTCCCCGCATACTGCTCAGCATATCGCTTCAGTCTTTCGTACGTACGGAACCGGGCGCCTGATGGCCTACCCAAGGCTCCGCCGATTGACTTGTCATCCCTGCCAATTCCGCCAATCGCTATGCGGACTAGTTCATGATGCCTCTGGTCGCGCGGAACGGCCGGAACCTCACGCGTGCATTCAGCAGCCTTTAGAATAGCCAGCTGCGACTGGCTAATGGTGTTTCCATCCGTGTCTACCCAGGCGAGGGCGTCGTTGCCATCCCCTGTCTTTGCATACACCAGCACACCCTGGGGCTTCTTCTCTTGTGCGGAATGTTCCTTGGCTGAAAACACGACCGGCGGGAGACCGGGGATCTCCTTCTGCAATTCTGGGTCCTGAGTTATTGCGTTCTTCCAGATCTGATACGCGTACGAGGCCAAATCCACCTCTGTGTCTTCTTCCCCATCCAGAATTCCAGCCTTTTCGTTGTACAAGTCCAAGACCGCCGCATGGTTGGCGACGTCCTCAAAGAATGCCTCATCTGTCCCTACCACTTCCTCGTTCTCTCGAAGCCTCTGGCAGACCCTGGCGCGCAAGCGCAGGATCCGTTCTACGCCTTCGGCGGGCAGGAAGGAGTAGCATAGGATCGTTTCCGCTGCCTGCCCGATACGATCTACGCGCCCCGCCCGCTGCACAAGGCGAATGATCGCCCACGGTAAGTCGAAATTGACAACGACGAAGGCGTCCTGCAAATTCTGCCCCTCGCTGAGAACGTCGGTTGCGATCAATACACGCAGTTCCGGCTTCTGTTGAATAAGTGCTTGCTTCTCATTGCTCACGGGGGAGAACCGCCAAGCCAGGACCGTGGGATCAGGTGTTTCCCCGGTAACACCTTCCATCGACTCCATCCCCTGCGCCTTGAGTTGCTCATCGAGATACCTCACAGTGTCGGCAAACTGAGTGAATACGATGACCTTGTCCTGGCGATGTGACTGCTTCAGGAGTCGATGGAGGGCAAGGAGCTTTGTGTCCCTGGCCGGATCCCACTCGCCGACGGCGAGGAGCACCGAGCTGAGGGAACGGGCATCGGAAAGAAGGTCATCTCTGAGAACCGCCTTGAACAGGTCGGGTCGTACCCATTTGAAGCGCCGCAGAGCGCGAGCACGATAAAACTCATATGCGGCCTTGGCCGTATCTCGGAAGTCCCCGTCCGTGCGGAGCGGGTGCGAGCGGGCAGGTTCCTCCAGGGCCTCATCATCACGGGATTCTTCAAAGAGATCGGCCCCCCTAATCTCGGCGTCTTCATCCTCATCATAGATGCGGACATCGAGAAGCCCGGTATCCTGGGTGCCGATCGGCAGTGGCAGGTTGTTGTCGATAGCGTGGAGGAACACGTAGTTGCGAAGCGCGTGCCTCTCAAGAGACTGAAGGAAGACCTGCCCCGAACTTTCCAGCCTCTTGAAGAGGTTGGTGCGGCAGAATCCCATTAGCCGCTTTCCAGCGCGCGAGAGGTCGGCCAAGGCACGCAGCTCTTCCGGGGTAGGCGGTTCCTTCGGCTGCGGCGCGATGTAGTTGGCAAGCCCGTAGCGCGGAAGCTTCAACGAGTTGACCGCGCCCACAACCCCATCTGAGTAGAGACGCGCATACTGGTCCTGGGGATCCTCATCGTTCACAGTGAACCTGAGCGTCTTCGGGGACCTAATGGGGAAGTAGAACTTGGTCCCATTCTCGAAGGTCAGGTACTTCCTGCCACTTCGCTCGTCGGTTTCTGCATAGTTCGCCAGGATGAAACTGCGGGTGCGCCGAACCATGTATAGCCGCATGAGCTCTCGCCAATCATCAGTGTGCTCACTCTTCTCGAACGCAGCCAACGTGCGCAGGCCGCATTGATGGCGCCTCACAAATTCCGTCTCTCCCAGCTCTGCGAGGACCTTCTCCGGTCGAATTCCGATGTCGCGGTCCTCTGGGATGAAGAGCCTCAATTGGTTCGAGAGGTCGACGTAGGTCTTGTTATATGGCGTGGCTGTGAGCAATACCACCTTGCAGCCGTTCTTCTGAATGTAATCTCGAATGGCTGCGTATTTCTTGCCCTCCCTGTTGCGCAAGTTGTGACTCTCATCGATAACCGTGACCCGGTAGCGACGCAAGTTGGGCAGTTCGTTGATAACGCGGCTGAGCGAAAGGACTTTGGCGTGCAGGCGATACTGGTCCCGGTAGTCTTCCCACATCCCAACTAGATTCTTTGGCGAAATGATGAGCGTTTCGAGACCGAAGTCGTCCTCGAATATCCGCGCAACCGCGGAAGCCATAAGAGTCTTCCCCAGGCCAACCACATCACCAATTAGCACGCCGTTCCGCTTGTTGAGGTGATGTGCGGCAATCCTGACCGCGGCCCTTTGGAATTCGAAGAGCTTGCCGAACTCTGGGGGAATAGCGAACTGCGCAAGCCCTTCGCGCGCTTCTTGTGAGAGATGGTAGGCCATCTTCACGTAGATGTGATAGGGAGGGATGGAGTCTTCTCTTGCCCAGCTTTCCTCTATTACGTCTACCAGTTCCGTAGAGATGTCGACGCACCATCTGTCGCTCCAGCGATCCTCGAACCATTCTGCCAGCTTCAAGGCTGCATCTGCTTCGACGACATCGACGTTCAGCTCCCCCTGGTGTGACAATCCCGCGAAGGTGAGATTGCTGCTGCCGAGATAACCCACGATGGGAGCGATGGGATCAGCCCTGAAGAGGAGATACAGCTTGGCGTGAAGAGAATGCCTTAGGAAGAGCTTCACGACAACTTTGTGTGCCTTAATCTGTCGGGCAAGTCGCCGGAGGGCTGCTTCGTCTTCATTGGTGGGAAAGCCCATCGTGAGCTGCTCGCGAAAGCCCTGAGCGATCCGTCTCTTCAGACGCAAAGCAGTTTGATTGTCCAGCTCGGTGCCATCTCC
>DATEAO010000133.1:0-16389 GCA_035288345.1 Candidatus Methylomirabilota bacterium
GTTCTCATGGTGCAGGGCGAACGGGACGAAGTGGTTCCGCCAGCGCACGCCCGCCTGCTCCGGAACGCTGCCCGAGAGCCCAAGCGGCTTCATCTGATTCCCGGCGCCGATCACCGCCTGACTGATCTGACGCATCGAATGGAGGCGCTGCGTGAGAGCCTGACGTGGCTGAGGCGCCACCACAATGGAATCCGCCCATGAAGTTCGATCGCCTCTTGAATGAGTTTCTTGATCTGGTGAAGATCTCGAGCGTGTCCCGGCGAGAAGGCGCCATAGCGCGCCGACTCGAAGCGACGATGAAGTCGCTCGGCGCTCAAGTGGAGATCGATGACGCGGGGATGAAGGTTGGCGGCGAGACCGGGAACCTGCTCGCCAAATTCGGCGGCACGGCTCCCGGCGCCAGGCCGCTGCTCCTCTCCGCCCACATGGATACGGTGGTGCCGGGTGAGAACGTGAAGCCGATCGTTGACGGCCATGTGGTCCGAAGCGATGGAACCACGGTGCTGGGCGGCGATGACAAGTCGGGGATCGCCCTGATCATCGAGGTGATCCAGACGCTCCAGGAGGAGCGGATCCCTCATGGCGATCTCGATGTTCTGTTTACGATCTGCGAAGAGGCGGGGCTTCTCGGAGCCAAGCAGTTCGACATCGGGCGGCTGCGCGCGCGGACCGGTCTCGTCTTCGATTCGGATGGCGTGAATGAGCTGGTGACGCGGGCGCCAGCGGCTGACCGGCTGGAGTTCCGTATCTACGGGGTCGAGGCTCATGCCGGGGTGTGCCCGGAGAATGGTATCAGCGCGATCAAGGTCGCGGCTGAAGCGATCACTGCCATGCGGCTCGGCCGGATCGACCACGAGACCACCGCCAACCTGGGGACCATTGCGGGGGGATCAGCGATCAACATCGTGCCCGGATGCGTGGTGGTCTATGGCGAGGCGAGAAGCAGGAGCTTGACGAAACTGATGACTCAAACCTCTCATATGCGACACTGTTTTGAGGAAGCGGTCCGCCGTCACCAGGTGCAAGTGGGCGATCGTGTGGCTCAGGCGCGGGTGGAAGTGAGCGCTCATCGTGACTACGAGGCCATGGACCTTCCCGACGATGCTCCCATCGTTCGGCTCGTCAGGGAGGCCGCGACTCACCTCCAGCGGCCGTTCAAAACCCGGCCTACTGGTGGCGGGTGCGATGCCAATGTGTTGAACGGCAGAGGGCTTCAGGTAGCGAACTTGGGAACTGGCATGCGGGAGATCCACACGCTGAACGAGTGGCTGGATCTCCGGGACCTCTCGCAAACGGTGGAGCTTGTCGTAGAGGTGGTTCGAAGGAACGCGGTGGCTCGATGAACGAGAAGATTATCCAGTTCAGAGAGGTGGCTGAGCTTTTTCCTGATGATCCCACGACGCGCTTCGGCCTGGCTTCGGCCTATCTCGAGCACGGGGAGTTCGAGGCTGCGGCGCGGGAGTTTCAGGAAGTGACTCGGTTGAAGCCCGACTACACCGCCGGGTATCGAGGGCTCGGTCGGGCGCTCGAGAAGGCCGGGCGTGTTGACGAAGCCAAAACCGCGTATCGGCAGGGGATCGAGACGGGAGAGAAGACCCGAGATCTTCAGACCGTAAAGGAGATGCAAGTCTTCCTCAGACGCCTCGAGCACGGGAGGAACTGACCGCCTCTGCGCGATCTGACGACAATCGAGGTGAGTGATGGGCCGCCGCCGGAAACTGAGAAAAAAGAGCTACGTAAAGTTGCGGGAGACTCCTGAGGTTGTCCGGATCCATCAGCGTCTCGCCAAGTCTCTGGGGATCCTGCGCCGTCGCCGGGGGCTGAGCAAGAAGGCGCTTGCTTTGATGATGGGGACCAGCCGACCACTGGTCGTTCGGATGGAGCAAGGCAAAGCGCGCCCAACAATCAAGACGCTGCATCGGGCCGCTCGCGCGTTTGGAGCTCGTCTCGAGGTGAGGCTAGTCCCCAAGGAAGAGCGCGCGCGGAAACGTCGGTCGGGGTGAACGCTGCTATCCGAGCAGCAGAAAGATGATCCCGCCGAGGATGATCCGATAAATCACGAACACAGTCAGCGAATGGCTCTGAAGGTAGCGGACGAGGAACCAGACTGCCGCGAATCCGCTCGCGGCGGCTGCAACCAAACCCAGGAACAGTGGCGTCGTGTCCCCCGCGGGCACTCCGTGACGCACCAGCTCCAGCGCTTTCACAGAGCCGGCCGCCGCGGTAATCGGAATGCCGAGCAGGAACGAGAACCGGGCGGCCATGGCTCGGTCCATCCGGCTTAGCTGCCCCGCAGTGATCGTCACCCCGGAGCGTGATGTCCCGGGAATGAACGCGATTCCCTGAGCCAACCCAACCAAGAGGCTCTGTTTCCAGCTCACCTCTTCGACCGCTGTGACCTTCTGCCCGCCACGACTCGTCGAGTAGTCGACAATCCACATGACGATGGCCCATCCAATCAGCGAGCCGGCGACAACGACTGGCTGTCTGAGATGCGCCTCGATCGACTTCGCGGCAACAGCGCCCACGATCCCGGCGGGGATCGTGCCCAGAACCAGAAGACCGAAGAGACGGCGCCCCTCTCCCTCGGCTTTCACGAGGCCGACGGCGATCTCCCAAAGCTCGTTTTTGAAGTACGCGACGAGCGCCACGAGGGTGCCGAGATGAATCACCGCGTCAAAGGCGAGTCCCTGATCGGGCCAGCCGAGTAGCCTGGGGACCAGGATCAGATGGCCGGAGGAGGAAACCGGAAGGAATTCTGTGACTCCCTGGATCAGGCCGAGCAGAAGTCCTTGGGTGCCTGTCACGAGCGCGAGCGAGCGTTCGGGCTAACCGGCGACGTCCTCGCCGCCGTCAACGCCAATCACGTTTCCGTTCATCCAGTAACTGTCGGGATGGGCGAGCACGACGATTGCTCGAGCCACGTCTTCGGTCGTGGTCAGCCGCTTGTGCGGATTCCGCTGGATGGCCATGGCTTTGATATGGTCGCTGCCGGGAATTTTCTGGAGCGCCGGCGTGTCCGTCACCCCGGCGCGGATGGCGTTTGCGGTAATCCCGTATGGGGCCAGCTCTGTCGCGAGCTGGCGGACATGGGATTCGAGCGCAGCCTTGGCAGCCGAGACCGGACCATAGAAGGGCAGGACGCGCGTTCCACCCGATGAGGTCATCGCGTAGATCCGCCCGCCCTGGGCCATCAGCCCCCGGCTCACGATCTCCTGTGTCCAGTAGACCAGGCTGTGAGCCATCACATCCACGGTCATATCCATCTGGGATTGTGTAACGGCCTCCTTGATCGGATCCGCGAGGTAGGGCTTGAGCGTGCCGAAGGCGAGCGAGTGGAGGAGGACGCGGATCTTGCCAACCTCTCCTCTGGATTCGAGCAGCCGGTTGATGGCTTCGACGACCTCCACGCGCCTGTCGGGGTCTGCGGCGTTGACATTGAAAAAGTGCGCGTCTCGCCCCAACGCTCTGATCTGCCCGATAATGCGGTCCACGTTTGGGAGTGTGGACTTCCGATCGAGGTGGATCCCGAAAATGTTCATCCCCGCGCGGGCCAAGGCGAGACTGGTGGCCTCGCCGAAGCCAGAGGAAGCACCGAGGATCAAAGCCCAACCGGAGAGTCGGACGCCCTGTTGGTCAGCGCTCATGAACGACCCCTTCTTGTGAACGTCATGACCGTTGAAACCATTTTCATCAGGTCACGATGCCGAGCAGCAACAACAGCCCGACCGCTCCGACAGCGGCCCACCGGGCGCGCTTGAGCAGAAGCAGTCCCACTGCGACGATGAGCACGTGAAAGGCAGCCAGACCGAGGTGGAAATCTGTGAGAAGCATTCCAAGGCTCGTGAGCACGATGAAGGCAAGCGCAACGCTGACGAAAGTGGCGATGAACGGGACTTTCGTCTGCGTGCCAATAAGCAAAAGGATTCCAAGGTCCGCCAGCAGGAAAAATCGGCTTGCCGTGAAGCCCGGCACGATCCAGCTCCAGGCCTCGAGCCAATAGCGGGCCGCAGGCGCTCCGGGGGGCGGAGTGTCGGTCAAGAGCAGGGAGCGAAGCATCTGCATAAGCAGCATCGATCAATGTTATCATCAAAGGCCCGCACCTCACTGATTTCTCGTATCGGCCTTGTCGCGCGACTTGGAGCCCGTTAGAATGGGTCCGCCCGAAGACGAGGTGATTAATGCTTGACAGGACTCGGATTGCCCTTAAAGAGTGGGCGGTGCTTGTGCGGGAACTGGAGGAAGGCCGCCGTATCGTTCTGATCCGGAAGGGTGGGATCCTTGAGCAGAAGCAAGGGTTCAGCGTTGAGCATCGGGAGTTCTTTCTCTTCCCGACCTACGTTCACCAGAATGAGCGCGAGCTGGTCCCTGAGCTCTGGCAGCGGCTCAGAGAGGTCGTCAAGAACGCTCCGCCGCCCGGGGAGCTTCGGCTGACGGCATATGCGCGGGTCGAGGAGAGCGTCTACGTGACGGCCCTGGAACCGTTCAAGGCCCTCGAGGGCATGCACGCGCTCTCGTGGTCAACGGTCGAGAGCAGATTTCGGTATAGACGGCCCGGGCTTCATGTGCTTGTGCTGAGGGTCTATCAACTCCCCAAGCCGATCGTTCTGCCTCTCACCCCTGGCTATGACGGGTGCGTCTCGTGGGTCGACTTGGATGACGAGGTCCCGACAACCGGAGCTGTCCCGGCGCTTGATGATCGCGAGTTCTCGAGACGGGTTGCCCAGCTTCGGGAAATCCTGATCGTGTAAAAGGTTTGACAGGCTTCCCGGCATGACTACAATAGGAGGCGTGCGGGCGTAATTCAGGGGCAGAATGCCAGCTTCCCAAGCTGGACGTCGGCGGTTCGAATCCGCTCGCCCGCTCCAGATTCTGGGCCCGATGCGTGGCTGGATCCCGGGTGTTTGCCTCAGAACTCCAGAACTCCGCGTCTTTCGCAGAGCGCATGAATGCTTGCGTGTCTGACGGGAAATGTGTTGCCTGGGTTTTGGGGGGAACGCTCGATTTCGTGATCAGGACGACTTCACGTCCGCAGTGGCCCAATCCCTCGGCTCTTCGGCGCCTTCCCGAACGATCCCTCGAATTTGAGCGTCATCTTTTTTGAGGTCGATCTCGAACGGTTCCACGCGCTTCCCTTTCGGATCGGTGAGGAGCCGCACCACAGGCTGCCCCAGGGCAGTCGGGCTCACGTGAGCGACCACGCCCCGGTATCCCCGGTAGGGGCCGTCGGTCACGACAACCGATATCCCCATAGGGTAGACCGGGATGCTCGAGAGGAAGACCTCGGCAATCTCACGGTTGAAGTGCGTCCCGGCCCGCTCGCGGATCATCTGCCAGACGCGATCCGGTGGAAACCCTTTTCGGTACGGACGGTCCGAGCAACAGGCGTCGTAGAAATCCGCGATGGCTGCGATCTCGCCCATCAACGTGATGCGTCCGCTCGTGTATCGATCGCGGCGGCTTCGAATAGTGTTGGTTCCCCGAAGCCCTCTTGGATATCCGGTCCCGTCCTGACGCTCATGGTGCTGGTAGGCGATGTGCGCGGGCAAGATCCCGATTCTGAGCGTGTCCTTCAGGAGCAGGTAGCCGAGGACCGTATGGTCTTTCATCCGCTTGAATTCTTCAGGGTCGAGCATGCCGGGCTTGTTCAAGATGGCGTCATCGACGAAGATCTTCCCGATATCGTGGACCACGCACCCGATGGCCAGGTTTCTCATCTGCTCGCGGCTGAAGTAGAGGCGCTTCCCGATCATCAGCGCCCCCACCGCCATGTCGAGGCAGTGGTGATACGTGTAGGTGTCGTGAGTTCGTATCGACTGGAGCCCTGACAGCACGTCGAGCTGGAGGATCTCCGCCACGACCTGCTCGATACTCTCGAGCAGTTGCTGGACGGCCGGATGGTTTCCGATGACCTCACAGAGACGTTTGGACCTCAGCGATTTTTTGACCTCACTCAACGACTCTTGCCTCAGCGTGTGCGTGAGGGGGGAGACGACCTCGAAGACCTCGATCATGCTGGAGACTGCGGTGAGGCGGGTGGCTTCCGAAAGATCTTCCTGGTACGGGATGTCCCTGGTGTCTTCGTCCTCGACCCAGACGCTGCTGTATCCTCGAACCGAGATTTGTCGGATGAACTCTTCTTTGAGTATTACGCCAGGCCCGAGCAGGAGCTGGTTGTCTGCGCTCCAGATTCCGCGCCCCAGCCGCATCCCCGGTCGCAGGTCGTCGACGCTTGTGAGAAGCATCACGTTCCTCCCGGTTCCCCATTCAAAATCATCTTGAGGGGTCCGCCGTGGGATGAAATTTCCCACGGAGAAAGAATCGGCGTTAGCGGAGATTCCTGAAGGAGATCTGGGAGAAGCGGAGAGCTACCGGGGAGGGGTCAGCTCGTGCTCTTCAGGCCGAAGTGCCGGCTGATATGAAGGCAAACGGGGCACGAACCAGCTCCGGAGTTGACGGATCATCCAGTGGAAGAACGACCGGTGCTGATCGACCTCCCTCAGGGTAATCCGACATGGTCGATTCGGCAGCCCCACACCCAACGGCTCCGCGGGGAGAAAAGCAAATGGGTTTTCAGGAAGACGCCCAAAGTAATCGAAATAGATCTGATCCATTTGAATCGGGGGGCGCTTGGTTTCGAGCAGGCGCAGTACTGAAACTTCTGGAGCCTCGTAGAGAACCACGCCACAGCGGTCGCACCAGAGCCCCACGATCCAGGCCCAGCGAGTGGACGGATCTTGGGTCTGTTCTTCCTGCTCCCACAACACCTCTTGGAACCGCCTGGTGTTTCCACAGCCACAACGGTACGGGGCCACCCAATCCATTGGAACCTCCTTGAGTTCCATCCCTTCATGAAATCGGCAGCGGGGGAGAGAACTTGAGCGTGCGTTCCTGATGTGCAAAAAGCTTTCGGATGCTGTCGGGTAGTACCGTTTGATCGAGCGGTTGCCACTTTTGCAGCGCGGGCGCCCGGGCTGTCGCCCGCCCGCACTAGCGCGCGAATCGAAGTCGCGGTCCCGTCGGGACCAGGTGCCCCGAAGGGGGGAGTACTGGCGTGGGCCTCTATTCTTGTTTATCTTGGAGGAAACTAGCGGGGCGCGCGGGGACCGAACGCGATGAGTGTCTGTTCCCCGGAGAGCAGCGGACGGAAGCTGACCTCGCTCCCCACGGCTAGAGACTCAAGCGGGAGGTCCACCATTCGCCCGAGGACTGACACGCCTTCTTTGAGCTGCACGACCGCGACCGCATAGGGAGACTCATGTGTGTTGGTTTTGTGAGCCACGCGAACAACGGTAAAACTTGCGATGGTCCCGTCGCCTGAGAGTTGCACCACATCCCAGGAATGCTCGTGACAGGCGGTGCAGAACTCCTTGGGCGGGATTGTAAGCTCTCCGCAATGTTGGCACCGGAGCCCGGTGAGGCGCCCTTCTCGCGCCTCCGCGAAAAACGTTTTCAGTGTAACCACGTGACTAGCCTTCCGATGCTGGTCGCGACCGATATGGTTTGGCGCATAACCTTTTGCCCCAGAGGTGGACCCCTTCGTGCACCTTTGGGGGAACTATCATACCGGAAGCGAAGGCGAATCTCAAAGAATATGCTACAGTAGGTTTGTGGAACGGTTCGGCCTTTGCCTGGTAGGGTGTGGGCGAATCGCTCACCGCCATGCGGCAGCCGCGCGGGCCGTTGGCCCGGAGATGGCGATCATGTTTGCCAGCCGTGACCTCCGCCGGGCGGAGCGCTATCGAGCGACTTACGGTGGGGCGGCAGCGTTCGGCTCGTATGAAGACGCGTTACGCGATTCTCGGGTGCATGGCGTATTGCTCTGTACCCCTCACAACCTCCACCGGGAGCACGCCCTGCTGGCCGCGCGACACAGAAAGCATCTCCTTGTTGAAAAACCTCTTGCCCGCTCCTTGGACGAAGCCGATCAAATACGAGCAGCGGCAGACGCCGCTGGGATTGTGCTGATGGTTGGCGAGAATTTCCGGTTTATGCCAGCTTTTCGACGCGTGGAATCGTACCTCGACGCTGGGGTGATCGGACCGCTTCGGGAGATTCGGATCGCCGCTCGGGGCCACAGGCCCCCGAGCGGGTGGCGACTGAACCGAACGGCCATGGGGGGAGGTACCCTGATCGACGGGGGCATTCATTACCTTTCGCTCCTCAATCAGTGGGGAAAGCGGGTGGAGCTGGTGTTTGCGCTCTCGCCCACGCAGGCGATTGAAGAGATGGAGGGGGAAGACTCAGTGGTGCTGATCGCCCGGCTTGCGGGAGGGGCCGTAGCTACCCTCAGCAACTCATTGAGCACGCCGGGCTGCTTCCGCACACAGTGGGCGAGTGTCTCAGGGGACCGGGGCAGCGTACTGGTGGACAATCAGGGGCGTTTTCTGCTCCTTCGATCGCGCGTGCTGACGCGGTTTCACTTTTTTAGAAGGGATCGGCGAGGTCATCAAGCTATGTTGCGGGAGTTTCTGGGAGCTGTCCGGGAGGAGCGAACCCCTCGGATGGATGGTCGGGAGGGACGTCGCGATCTGTCAGTGGTAATGGCAGCCTATCGATCCATCGCCGAGCAGCGCCCCATGGAAGTGGACACGTGATCATTCCCCAGTGGCTATTTCTGATTGCGATTGCCATCGTTGCCTTCGCGCTAGTCATGGGGCTCATCGCGAGTTTTTGGCCCAGACACGGCTCGTCGAATCGGATTCGCTCACGACATGCGCCGGCCTCGCCAGGTCGTCCCCTCAGCGCGGGAGAGAGCCCGCGGGTCGGTCAATCGGCGCCTCGCGTACCTGCGAGACCCTCCATCTCCCCAGTGGTCGCTGATCCGCCCCCTCCGACTCGCAAGCCCTCTGCGAAACTTCCGCCGCCGCCTGAATTTTTTGGCCCGGATCGGGGTTCCAGCGTTTCGAAACCCGATCGAGGCGGGCACGCGGGACAGGAACCCACGCCGCCGCCCGAGCGCGCTCCCGGCACGCTTCCTCCCGGCCCGGAATTTTTTGTGACGAGCGCTCCGACGAACGCGGAGCCTCAGATCGAGGCCCGTCACACCCGTGAATGGACGCCGCCGCCCGCGCCGGTTCCTCCAGACTCACTTCTACGCTCAGAGGAGGCGATGCCTCAAGCGCCCGAGATCGCGCGACCGGCTTCGCCAGAGCTTCCAGTGGAGAATGAGTGGACCCGTCCACGGACTGAGCTAGAGTCCTCCGCGGCACTGCCGACCTCTATGCCACCGGAATCGCCCGGATCTGCGCACCCCACAGAGGTTCCGCCTCCTGTTGAGACAACAGCACCGGCGACGGAGCACACCCCGCCACCACGCAGTGTCGAGCCCCTGGAGCTGACTCCGTCTGGGCCTCCGGCAGAAACGGAGAGGCCCCGTCCGCGTACCGAAGGGGTTGCCCCTCAACCACCCCCGCCGCAGGTCGGCCCATCTAGAGCGCGGGAATCGTTCGCGAGCGGTGAAGGGCCACGGCAACCGGATACCGGAGCCTTGACCCAGAGGCTCCACGAGTTCCGTAGGCTGTCGGAGGCCAAGCGCTACCAGGAGCTACTGGCGAAGTCGCAACCAGAGCTGAGTCGGTTGGCCGGCGAAGCCGCGTCGAGCAACCTTGAGGGTCAGGCTACGCTCGCTTCTCTCTATAGCCTGGTGGGGTCTGCGAAGCAGGCAATGGGCGACGATGAGGGAGCCAAAGAAGCGTTCCGTGAAGCGGTCCATTGGGCTCCGGCCCACGAACGCCAAACGTACCAGCATCAACTGGCTTCTCTGGCGGCCATCGTTGGACGACGATTCTTGCACCAGGCTGAGCGCACGCGTGAAGAGGAAGAAACGGAACGTATTCAGGCTCTTCGACAGGCGATCGTCTGGCTGAGAGAGGGAGTGTCTGTTCGTCCCGATGATGCCGAGCTGTCGTCAGGGTTGGAGCGCGCTCGGCGCGGGCTCCTCGCGACGTATGGTCACGTTGCGACCGCAATGATGGAGCGGCAAGAACTGCACGGCGCCCGCCGTCTCCTTCGAGAGGCGCTCACTGAGGAACAAATTCCCACGGAGCGTCGGGAGGTGTTTCTCGATCTGATCGCTTCGACCTTCGCCGGCGAGATTGGCATTTTGGCTGCCGACGCGGTCCGGGCGCTGGAAGCGGGGCAGGAACATGAGGCGGTGGTGCTCTTTCAACGAGCGGAAAAGGTTCTTTCATCGGTTCCAGACGACGCGATTTCTGCGGGCCGCCGGGACGAGATCAATCGGCGGTTCTGGTGGGGATACACAAAGCTCGGAATTCGGCGCCTTCAGAACGGCCACGCTGATGCCGCGATCGATCCGCTTCTTCGTGCGGTGAAAATTCCAGGAATCGACGCCGACCGACAGCAACAGACCCGCGAGGCGTTGATTGATGCCTGTCGGGATCTCCTCGAGCACCGGAACCAGACGATGCGGGATCTAATCAGCCAGGGGCGGACCGCTGACGCTCAGCTTGAAGGAGATCGTCTCCGGGGGATTCTTGAAGACGGGATCAGGTACGGGATCCGGCCAGAAGAGTTCGGAAGTGGGTTTGACCACTTCAAAGACCTGATGCTTCGGCTTGGCCTCCCGGTTGGCTAGTTTTTTCAGCGGTCCGTTAGTCCTCGATACTGTCCCGTCGGATCTCTTGAAGTATCGCAGGAGGGATATCTAAGAACACCCGGACCAACGCGGGATCGAACTGTGTGCCCGCGCAACGTTCAATCTCTTGACGGGCGGCCTCGATCGAGATCGCTTTCGAATACGGCCGGTCGAATGTCATCGCGTCCAGCGCGTCAGCCACTGAGAAGACTCGGGCCCCCACCGGGATGTCTTCGCATTTCAGTCCTACCGGGTATCCGCTCCCGTCCCATCGCTCGTGATGGTGGTAGACAATGGGAATCGCGCCGTGGAGCCATTTGACCCGTTCCAAAAGACGCTTCCCGAGCTCCGGGTGGGTACGCATGATTTTCCACTCCTCCGCGGTTAACGGGCCAGGCTTCCGAAGGATCGCGTCAGGAATTCCGATCTTTCCGATATCGTGCAGGAGGACTCCCCGATCCAAATCGCTGCGCAGAGGCTCTTTCACACCGTAGCGATCCGCGATGGTCATCGCGTACCCATGAACCCGACGGGAATGCGCTTCAGTGCCGATATCCCGCGTGTCCAGTGCCGAGCCCAACGCCTCGAGTGTCGCCCGATAGGTTTCGCGGAGCTCTCGAAGAGCGCTTGCGAGCTCAAGCGTGCTCTCCTTCACCCGCGCTTCCAAGGCCTTTTCGTACTCCCGATGTTCGATCAGCAAGCTCCGTCGCTCCAACGCCCGGTCTGCCGCAATCAAAAGCTCTTCGATGTTGACCGGCTTGATGATGAAGTCGTACGCACCCATCTTGAGGCTCTCGATCGCGGTTTTGACATCGCCCACGCCCGTCAAGATGATGACCGCCACATCTCCGTCCAATTGGCGGGCCGCGCGCAGCAGATCAAGCCCGTCCATGACGGGCATCCTGACATCCGTGATGACGAGCGAGGGCATGACTTCTTTGAACCGTTCCAGACCCTCGCGGCCATCGGGGGCCATCGCGCACTTATATCCGTTGAGCAGAAACACTTCATGAAGGACCTCGCGCACCTGGCGTTCATCTTCCACAATCAGCACTTGACGCTGGTCATGTTCCATCGTGGACCTTCTCCCGGGCTTCCCCGATGGGAGCCCGCCCCTCATATGCCGCTGCCTGATCGCGTCCAAGCCGTTTGGCGGCGTAGAGGGCTTCGTCAGCCGCCCGTATCAGGTCATCTCCTGTTGCGACATCTTCGGGCAGGCTGGCAACTCCGAGGCTCACAGTCACCTGCGCCCCGAGGGAGAACATATGTTTTCCGACCGTTGCGCGAATCCGTTCCGCGTACTCCATCGAGCCGGATTTCGATGTCTCCACGAGCAAGATCGCGAACTCATCGCCACCATACCGGCAGATCACGTTCTCACCGCGCGACTGCGAGGCGAGGAGTTGAGCAATTTCGCGGAGCGCTTCATCGCCGGCGTTGTGGCCGATTTGGTCATTGATCGCCTTGAAGTTGTCAATATCAAGAAGGACCAACGAAATCGGATGGCCGAACCGGCGATAACGTTGCAGCTCTTCATCAAGACGGATCGAGAAGAGGCGCCGGTTATAGGTGCCCGTCAATTCATCTTTGAAGGAAAATTCTTTCAACTTGCTATTGGTCTGCTCCAGCTCGCGATACGCCGCGTCGAGCTTAGCCGCGAACGTATTGATTTCGGTTGCTTGCTCTTCGATCGTGGAGAGCATCCGCGAAAAGGAGGTCATCAGGGTCCCGATCTCATCCGAGCGCCCCTGAAACTGCGGCGCGTGCTTTGCCGCGACAACGAGTTGGACAGATCGCGACACTGCTCGTGCCAGATCCCAAACCACGTACGCCCCGGCGAGCATCAAACACCCGGTAAATACGGTGAGGAGCCGAAGGGCGACGGCTAACGGCTGTTGGTCAGGAGCGTTCAAGGACGGAACAATGTAAACCGTTTGGGCATACACCAGAACGAGCAAGGGGATAAAAGAGGAGAGGGACAGCGCCAGAATGACCTTCGTAGTGATACGCTTCCCAACGAACGCTATTTCTTTGTGATGCTCCATCAGCTTCTCCGGGGCGGGTTATCCCGCTGCGATGAGATCTGCAATCTTCCGAAGCTGGTGAATGTCGACCGGCTTCTGAAGGATTGTAAACGGGCCGATCTCCATGGCCCGCGCCATAAGGTCACTGTCAGGGTACGCAGTGATGATCACGACGGGAATATCCGCGTGCCTTTTCCGTATTTGACGAAACGTCTCCACACCATCCATTCCGGGCATCGCAAGGTCCAACAGCACGAGATTCACATGGGTGGAAGCCACCACCGTGAGAGCTTCCGAGCCATTGGCGGCCGTGAGCACCCTGCGCCCTTTCTCCTCGAGAGTTTCAGAGAGCACACTCCGCACACGCTCATCATCGTCGACAACCAAAATGGTGGTTGACTTCTCCTGGGACCGTTGTTTCAGCCAGTCATCGATAAGCCCACGCTGGAACCTCCACTGGCGTCCGACTTTGTTGCCCGGGAGCTCCCGTCGCTCAACCAATCGGTAGACGGTTGACACCGGAAGCTTCAGGTATGAGGCAACTTCTCGAATAGTGAGAATCTGGGTTGGCGGGTTTTCGGCCATTTGCGTTTACCCTGTGTTCGTGGATTTTATTTCTAATTATTAACAATTGTTTCTGAGAACTCAACCTCGTGTCAAGTGAAATTCTCAAACTCCGTATGCTGAAGGAGGAGGGGTTTTGTCAATGTATTGATTTACAAGCCGGTTTCGTGTCATTGACAGATGATAGCCCGTACGGTAGGTTAGGATGACTGTGAGCGCCGACCCGGATTCCGAACCCCAGGCTGTGGCGATTGATCGGTACCTCGATTGTCTCGGATTGTTTTGCCCGATTCCCATTGTGAAGACCCGGGAAGCGGTGAAACAGATGGCTGTCGGCGAAGTGCTCGAGATGCTCTCGGATGATCCCGCTTCAGAGGCTGACATGAAGAGCTGGGTTCAGAGAACCGGAAACGAGCTTTTGGATGTTTCAAAAGCTGGCGTGAAGTATCGGTTTCTGATCAGGAAGGTCAGGTAGTGGGAGCTGGTGGAAGCGACGAGAACATCAGCATCCTTTCACCACAGGTTTACCTCGACTACGGCGGATTTGGTCCTCTCGACCCAAGAGTTCACGCGGTGATGCGCCCGTACCTCGAGGGGTGGGTGGGGAATCCGTCAGCGATTCACTCGCTTGGTGCTGAAGCCAAGGAATCCCTGGAGGCGTCTCGGAAGAAGGTGGCCCGGCTCATTGGGGGACTGTCCCACGGTGTGGTGTTTACGTCAGGGGCGACCGAGGCCAACAATCTCGCGGTCCGAGGGATTGCGGTTCGGGCGCAGGATCGAGGCCGGCACCTTGTGGTTTCAGCGATCGAGCATATCTCGATCATCAATGCGTGCCGTGACCTCATGAAGCACGGGTGGTCAGTCACCTGGCTCGCCGTGGACTCAGAGGGATTGGTTGACCCCGAAACGCTCCGTCACGCTATCCGTTCGGACACCGTGCTGGTTTCCGTAATGGCCGCGAACCCTGAAATCGGGACTGTCGAGCCAACTCGAGCACTGGCGGCAGTCTGCCGTGAGCGCCAAGTCCCATTCCACGTGGATGGGGTAGGGGGAATCGGACGGATTCAACTCGATGCAGAGGCGTGGGGTGTGGACCTCGTCACCCTCTCTGGCAATGATCTCTACGGGCCCCCGGGGGTTGGTGCGCTCTGTGTCCGGCCGGGGCTAAAGTTGGTTCCTCAGATCCTTGGGGGCGGACAAGAGGACGGAGTTCGGTCAGGGGCAGAAAACCTTCCCGCTATCGTTGGAATGGGCGTCGCGGCGGAGATCATGCGCCGCGAAGGCGCCGGAGAGATCCAGCATTTTATTCAGCTTCGCGATCGACTGCTCCGGGGACTGCTGGAGCGCGTTCAAGGTGTTCGGTTGACGGGGTCTTCCCAGCATCGTCTTCCGCATCACGTGAGCGTGTGTCTGCGGGATATCAAAGGGGAGAGCGTGGTGCTTGATCTGGATCTGCATGGCATCGTGGCGTCCACCGGTTCGGCTTGCGCTTCAAAAACGCGGGAGCCCTCTCACGTGCTGAGGGCGATTGGCTGTCTTTCCGAAGAAATCGAAGGTTCTGTCTGCTTTACCTTGGGTCGCTGGACGAGAAGCTCAGAGATTGACGCGGTGCTCGAGGTGTTTCCACGAACCGTTGAGCGTCTCCGCGCCATCTCTCCCTCGGGCTCAAAAGCCTCCTCACTGTGAACCACCTCCTGCTTTTTGATGTTGATGGCACCTTGATTTCGGCAAGAGGAGCCGGCAAGCGGGCTATGCGCCGGGCGCTGCTGGAAGTGTATGGACACATCGGTCCCATTGATGTGTATGACTTCCACGGGAAAACTGACCCGCAGATCATGAAGGCTCTGTTGAACGCTGCGGGTGTTTCCCCCGTGACCATTAATCAGCATCGTTCAACTTTTTTCTCCCGATATGTCGAGCTCCTTCGGGAAGAGATCGGGGACGGCCAACAAGTGCGCGTGTTTCCAGGAGTCAGGTATTTGCTTGATGAGCTTGTCCGGGTGTCCACTGTGACGCTTGGCCTGCTCACGGGAAATATTGAGGAGGGCGCGAGAACCAAACTTGCCCCAACTGGGCTCTGGGAGGTTTTTCGCGTTGGCGCCTTCGGGTCAGATGATCCGGATCGAAACCGGCTCCCCGCAATAGCGGTACATCGAGCCGAAGCGCTCTTGGAGAAACGATTCCCGCCGGAGCGCGTGGTGATCATCGGCGACACTCCGCTTGACATTCGGTGCGCCAGGGCCCACGGAACCCGAGCGGTTGCCATCGCCACAGGTCGTCACACGTTCGCAGAGTTGGCGACCTACCGTCCAGACCATCTGTTTTCCGATTTGACTCAAACCGGTCAAGTGATGAGCTGCATTCTGAACGGATCGCAGGGACACCCATAAATCTGGTTGCCTGGGTTCATCTGCTCGCCGCGGTGCTGTTCCTTGGAGGGTTGTTCTTCCATACCCACGTGTTCGTTCCTTTCGTCAAACGTGATCCTGGAGCCCGCTCGCTCTGGGCGAAGGTCCTGCGGCAGTTCCGCCGAATCGCTTGGGCCGCGATTCTCCTACTGGTCCTCACCGGGCTCGGGAACTTGAGCCATCTCCCTCAAGCTCCTGTTCTATTTGGCTCTTCCGCTGGGCGATTGTTGATGCTGAAACTTGGGCTCGCGATCTTGATCCTTTTTATCTACGCCCATCGCGACTTCGGGGTGACATCCCGCATGATCCGCGTGCTGGAATCGGGCGGTGACCCCGCTTTTCTGCAGCGTGTGATGGGCCGGCTCGACAGGATTGTGCTCCTCCTGGGAATCACGGCGCTTCTACTTGGACTCGAGGTGAGCCACCGCCTCCGCTAACAGGTCCCCGCTGATGCGTTGAGCCGAAGCTCAGCCTCGTCCGGCGCTTACGGTCCTGCCGTTTGCCGTCAAGGCTTGGCGTCTTTCCGCCGATATTGCTTTCAGCACACTGTGCGATCCGTATCGATTGCAGCAGATGTTCTCGTTTAATGCGGAACGATACATGAAACCTGTCATCAAAGATCGCAGGCTCGACGCGCTTCTGGACCGGGTGGGACAACTTCCGACCCTCCCTCCGGTGGCGCTGAAGATTCTGGCCCTGATCGAGGACAGCCGCTCCGCGGTCCAGAGCCTCGCCGACATCATCTCGAAGGATCCCGCGCTGACTGCCCGAGTGCTCCGCCTGGTGAACTCCTCCT
>DATEAO010000134.1:0-4120 GCA_035288345.1 Candidatus Methylomirabilota bacterium
ACGTACACGTTCATCCCGCCCGTCTCTTTCCCGCCCAGCGCGGCCAAGGGGCACGTGTGCACGCTGAGCATCGCGATACGGCTGATCATGGCTTTCTCTCGAGTAGCGCTTGCTGGTTCGAGCGCGGGCATCCCCCGCGCAAGTTCGGGGGGAGGTTCGGAAGGGGGGCATTGCCCCCCTCCGAGTCAGGACACGTGTGAACGCTTAGCATCGCAATCCGGGTCATGGAAACAAGCCTTCAGCTATCAGCATTCAGCCATCAGCTTCGGTCACGGATCGCGGGTTCGTGCTGATTGCTAACTGCTGATTGCTGACCGCTAACGTGATTCGCATCACGTCCTCGGGTTTGGCTCCCAACTGCAATTTGTAGGGCTCCTCGCCGCGCAGAAGGTCGAAGCGCTGCCGGCCGCCCGCGATCGCCTCGCGAATGGCGTGCGCGGTGAGCACGATCCCTGGAGCCAGCTCGGCATATCCCGGATCAAAGCCCGAGTTATATAAGAAGACTGTCTGACCGTCATCGAAGCAGAAGAGGGCGGCCAACGGGTCACCTCTGACCTCGAGCACCCAGAGGCACAGCCACCCTAATGACGCGAACTCGCGGGCGATGCGCCGAAAAAACCGCTCCATCCGATCATCCATGAAGCGCGCTTTGCGTCGCTTGCTCTTTCGGTGAAGGGTGCTGAACGCCGTCATCTGGTCGTCGAGCTTTTCGACCGTTCGCTGTGCTCGGAAGTTCACTTCAGGGACAATCCGCGTCAGGCGTCGCGTCTTCCGCTGAAGCTCATGGCGCTCTTTCCCGGAGAGCGAAGAGAGGTACCCGTCCCACGAATTCGGGAGATCGATCACCGGACAGCGTTCTTCGCGCTCAATCGCAAGGGAAAAGCCGTGGCGTTCGGCCAGCCCCGGCAGCACGGTAAGGGTCGGAGACGCCGCGGGCACGCAGTGGAGTTCCAAGGTCGCGCGGCCCGCGGCCAGGTGCTCGAGGAGCGCACTCCAGACACGCTCCTCGCAGCCGCGCTTCACCACAAGATCGAGGTAATCCGAGACATCAACGCCACCAACCAATCTCAGCGATTTATCGTGAGCGTCCTCATAGAGTGGGAGCAGGCCCACGAGGGCGTCATCGTCATCCGTAACACGAAAGAGCTTCAGCTGGGATCCCTCACCGAAAGCCGCCCACCAGCAGGTCATCCACTGCCAGGTCAAGAACGGGACCTTCACGGTTGACGTGGCCCAGAGACGATGCCATTGGGCCTCTCCAACCTCACTCCATGATTCCAGGAGCTTCACGTTCATTTCGAGGGAGGTGCTCCGTCAGACGATGGAGAAGAGCGCGGCGGGAAGGACCGACAGCGCCTCCTCAGGCTGACCGTTGCGATCGGCAAGCGGTCACAGATCAGGAGGTTCGCTTGATGCATCGCCCTCGCCGCTCGCTCCCCCCTCCTGCATCGTCTCCTCCATCGCTTGATCGAAGTCGTCGCCAAAATCCTCGCCCATCTCGCGCCCCATCTTTTTCATGAAGCGCGCGACACTCTGCGGATCGTTCTCGTCCAGGTCGCCGAACTGACTCGGGTCAGCGAGCGACTCCAAACGATCTTCTTCCGACTTCACCGTGGCGAAGCGCGACATCAATCGCGTCAGGGCCGCGCCGCCGCAGCGCGGGCAGCGAGGAGTAGAGGCAGATGAGGGGGAGAGAAACAAGAGGCTCACCCGGCGATGGCAGTCGTGGCACTCGTATTCGTAGATCGGCATCTCTCAGATCCCGTAGCTTTCAGCGATCAGCCGTCAGCAAAACCAAGACCTTCACTCTCTTGGGTCGGAGCTGATAGCTGAGTGCTGAAGGCTGACAGCTCGTTTTCCCGCTCGCCATTTTAGCACGCTGGTTTCATCCCGACCATCGGGTCCGCTCAAGGATTTCTGCCGACCCGGCCTCCATTCGGCGGAGATAGGCAGGGCAAGGTATTTCTGTTTTTGAGGATTCCCCGCTCCCCATTCCCGACAGTTGATGCGCCGCAGAGTGTCGGTTTTGTGACTTGGCTAGCCGGTGTCCGGGCAAAAACGTCTTTCAAGATGGTTATTTTGACAGCAGTTAGCTCCGGCACCATTCTTGCTGGATCACCGGTGGACCGAGCCACTCTGAACCGGAGGTCATAGCAGTGAGGAATCTTAGGTTCTTACTTGTCGTTGTCGGGTTACTCGCCATCTTCACCACTCAGGGATCGGCAGGCGTTCTCATAGATCAGTTCAAGGACTCTGTCGATAAAGTGATCCGGGTCCTCGATGATCCGGCTCTGAACGTGAAGGAGCGGCGCGGCGCGGTCCGCAAGGCTGCCGGTGAGATCTTCGACTTCGCAGAGGCCGCCAAGCGCTCCCTGGGGAGACACTGGCAGAGCCGGACGGATGAAGAGCGCGGAGAGTTCGTCAGGTTGTTCGGCGAGTTGCTGGAGCGGTCGTACTTTTCTAAGATTGAGCAGTACGGCGGGGAGAAGATCGCGTATCTGGGCGAGTCGGTGGACGCCGATTCAGGAACAATCCGCACGAAAATCACCATCAAGAGCGGCGCTGATCTCCTCGTGGATTACCGGTTGCTTTCCCGGAACGGGCGCTGGCTCGTCTACGACGTGACGTTCGACGGCGTCAGCCTGATCGCCAACTACCGGACCCAGTTCAACAAGATCATTCAGAGCGCGTCGTACCAAGAGCTTGTGAAAAAGCTCAAAACAAAGCAGGAAGAAGTCAGCACGCTAAGAGAGACTGAATCTCTCCAGGATGAGAGGCACACCGCGGTCTTGGCGGTGGCGACCATCCTCGGCGTGTTGGGTCGCCCCAGGAACTAGGTAAGTGAAGCGTGAACAGTTAACACCTTCGGCTTAGCGCTTCTCACGCTTCACCTCTTACGTTTCACACTTCACGTTTCACGCTTCACGTGCTTTAAAGAGCATCTCCATCGCGTCCACAGCCCGCTCCCAATTGAACTCGCGCTGAACATAGGTCATTCCCTCACGAGCGATCTTCGATCGAAGCGCGTGGTCTGATACCGCCGATTCTAACTTCTCGGCCAGATGCGCGACGTCGCGCCGCCGGGCCACCAGCGCGGTCCTCCCGTCCCAGGCATAATCTCGACAGCCGCCGTTATCGTACGTCACGAGCGCGGCGCCGCACGCCATCGCCTCAATTGACGGCATGCCAAGCCCCTCATCCCACGATGGGCAGAGATAGATCTCGCAGCCGCTGTAAAGTGCGGCCAGAGACTCTTGGGGCGGGTTGAAGTGAAACTCATCGAAGGGGAGCCGCTCACGAGGCTCATTGACGCCAAAACCAACCAGGTGAAGTGTCGGAATTCTTTGCTTCACACGGCGCACAGCTTCGATTCCGTCCGCAACACCCTTCCAGGGATACCAGTGATACATCATCAGCACGCGAGGCCTCGGACTTTCCACCGAGACCTCGACAGGATGAAAGAGCTTCGGATCCACCGGCGTGACGAGCAACTCGGCCTCACCGCCGAACTTCTCGCGCATGATGTCGCGCAGCCACGTCGAGATCACTATCTTCCGCAGCGGGAGTCGATAGGTCTCATCCACTGTGTCAGGAGGACCGTGATACAAGCTTTCGTAGTGCTGAATCAAATAAAACTTCTTCCCACACCGCGCGGGCGCAGAAGCCACGGGGCAAGCGGCCTGCCAGGCAGTCGCAACCAAGATGTCCGCGTCAGGAAATTTCTCCGGCACCCAACGCGCCACCCATCGGAGATGCGCTCGGATATCAGGCATCCACTCTGGAACCTGGGGGTGTTGGTCGCGCCAGAATGCCGTCAGCCGGCGTCGCCCGATGACCACTACCTCGACCGCGTGACCGCGACCTGCAAGACGGTCAGCGTAGGAGAGGATGGCGCGAACCCCACCTGAAATCCGGATCGTCGGGCACAGAAACGTGATCTTCACAGGGGACGGGCAGGTTGTCTGATCTCGGATCGCAACTTTTGGCTCATCTCCGACTCGTGCCGCGCCGAGCTTCGAGCATCAAAAGGCCCGAGGGAGGAGGAACCCCGAAGCGTATGCGTATCTCCCGTCCGAGCGCCGGCTTCGCCGGCGCAAGCTCAAGAGGGCGGGCGTGGCGA
>DATEAO010000135.1:0-4376 GCA_035288345.1 Candidatus Methylomirabilota bacterium
TCGAAACGTTTCGCAGTACGCCAGTTAAAGTCATGCGGCACTCACCCTATCCTGATTTGGCTCCTTGGAGCAGCCCTTTCTTTTTCGCGACGTATTTCATCAGGCCGCCGGCTGCCATGATCTCGCGCGCGAACTCCGGGAGCGGCTGAGCTTGGTAGGTCTCGCCTTTCGTGAGGTTCCTGATCTCCCCGGTGACCAGGTCAAGCTCGAGCTTGTCACCCTGCTCAATCTGCTCCGCAGCGTCCGTCTCGAAGAGCGGAAGCCCCAAGTTGATCGAGTTGCGATAGAAGATCCTCGCGAACGACTTGGCGATCACGGCCGAGACCCCGACGGCCTTGATCGCGATCGGCGCGTGCTCGCGCGACGAGCCACAGCCGAAGTTCTTGAGCCCCACCATAACATCCCCCGGGCGGACCTTCTTGGCGAACTCCGGGTCAGCATCCTCCATACAGTGCTGGCCGAGCTCTTTGGGGTCTGTCGTCACCAGATAACGCGCGGGAATGATCTGGTCCGTATCGATGTTGTCGCCGAACTTCCAGACGTTGACTGCGCTCATCTTAGGGTCCCCAACCTTCTCACCACTTCTTCGGGGTGGCTGATCTTCCCCTTGATCGCGGTGGCCGCCGCAATGGCCGGGCTGCCGAGGTAAACTTTGGCTTTCGGATGGCCCATGCGTCCGGGGAAATTCCGGTTCGAGGTTGAGAAGCAGACTTCCTCCGCGCCGAGCACGCCGTTGTATCCTCCGAGGCATGGCCCGCAGGTGGCTTCAGAGATCGCGCAGCCCGCTTCCGAGAAGACCTCCATCAGCCCTTCTCTCATCGCCTGCAAGAAGACTTCATGGGTGGCCGGAATCACGATGCAGCGAAGAGTCGAGGCCACCTTCTTTCCTCGCATGATCCCCGCGGCGACTCTGAGATCCTCCAGCCTCGCGTTGGTGCAGGAGCCGATGAAAACCTGATCCACCTCAATTCCCACGATTTCTGAGAGCGGACGGACGTTGTCGGGCGAGTAGGGGCACGCGACTTGAAGGTCGAGCTTCGACACGTCCCATTCGTGGACCGAGTGATAGGTCGCGTCGGGATCGGACTGGTACAAGGTCCAGGGACGCTTGGCGCGCGGCCTCACGTATTCCAGCGTGACTTCGTCGGGGGCGACGATCCCGCTTTTTCCACCAGCCTCGATCGCCATGTTGCAGAGTGTGAGCCGAGCCTCCACGGAGAGCGAGCTGACCGCCTCGCCGGTAAATTCCATGGCGCGATACGTGGCGCCATCCACTCCGATCTGCCCGATCGTGTAGAGGATCATGTCCTTGGCTGACACCCACGGCTGGAGCTTCCCAGAGAAATGGAACTTCATCGACTCCGGAACCTTGAACCACGTGGTCCCGAGAATCATGGCAGCGGCGAGATCCGTGGATCCCACTCCGGTCCCGAAGCAGCCGAGCCCGCCGTACGTGCAGGAGTGCGAGTCGGCGCCAAGCACAATGTCTCCCGGGACCACGAGCCCTTCCTGCGGCAAGACGATATGCTCGATTCCGCCTCGCCCCTCGTCGAAGAAGTACTTCATCGCGTACCGCTTCGCAAACTCACGGATGATCTTGCACTGCTCAGCGGTCTTGATGTCCTTCGCAGGCACAAAGTGGCTGAGCACGAACGTGACACGATCAGGATCGAAGAGCTCGGCCGCCCCCACTTTCTCGAACTCCTTGATCGCGAGCGGAGCCGTAATGTCATTGCCCATCAGAAGATCGAGGCGGCAGTCGACCAGCTCGCCCGGATGGACTTCTTTTTTTCCGGCGTGGGCAGCCAGGATTTTTTCTGTGATTGTCATTCCCATCGCGGTATCCCTTGCACCTTCAACGATGCCTGTTGAGGACAACGAACCTAAGGTCTAATACGAGACGCATTACGGTCCGATTTCCTTGAGCCGTTGTTGGGCGGGCTGAACCAGGCGATTCAGGGCGTGCACGTACGCTCGAGCGCTCGCTTCAATCACGTCTGTGGAGGCCCCTTTCCCGGTCACCACGGTGCCGTCGAAGTCCACCTTGACCATGACCTCGCCGATCGCGTCCTTTCCGCCGGTGATAGCACGGAGCGAATACTCCTGGAGCCGCCCCTTGAGCCCGGTGATCGCGTCAATCGCGTTCAGGACCGCATCGACCGGGCCGTCCCCGACCCCTGAGTCCTGGAAGAGTTGCTCGTCTTTCTTCAGCCGGATTGTCGCGGAGGGGATCACGCCCGTTCCGCTGATGACGTGCAGGTAGTCGAGCACGTAGGTCTCAGGCACCTGCGTGAGCTCGTCCTTGATGATCGCAACCAGGTCCTCGTCGTACACTTCCTTCTTCTTGTCGGCGAGGTCCTTGAACTTCTTGAAGGCCTTATCCACCTCAGGGTCGGGGAGGTCGAACCCCAGCTCTTTCAGGTGCACACGAAAGGCGTGGCGGCCGGAGTGCTTGCCCAGCACCAGACGGTTCGAGGCGCGGCCGATGTCCTCCGGACGCATGATCTCGTAGGTCAGCTTCTCCTTCAGCACGCCATCCTGATGGATCCCCGCCTCGTGGGCGAACGCGTTGTCGCCGACAATGGCCTTGTTCGGCTGGACATGCACTCCCGTGATGTGAGAGAGCAGTTTTGACGTCCGGTAGATCTCTTCGGTCTTGATCCATGTCTCCACGCCGAAGATGTCCTTGCGGGTGCGAAGCGCCATCACGACCTCTTCCAGCGAGGCGTTGCCGGCCCGCTCTCCGATGCCGTTGATCGTGCACTCGACCTGCCGCGCGCCATTCAGCACCGCGACCAGCGAGTTGGCCACCGCCTGCCCCAGATCGTTGTGACAGTGCACGGAGATCACCGCCCTCGAGCTGTTCTTCACCCGCTCACGGACCTTGGCGATCCGCTCACCCCACTCGATCGGCACCGCGTACCCCACGGTGTCAGGGATGTTGATGGTGTTGGCCCCGGCCTCGATCACGGCCTCGAGCACCTCGCACATGAAGGAGAAGTCTGATCGTGACGCGTCCTCAGGAGAGAACTCGACGTTCTCACAGTAGCCGCGCGCGTGCTTCACCGCAGCCATGGCGGCTTCAAGCACCTCAGCACGTGTCTTCCGAAGCTTGTACTTCAGGTGGATGTCCGAGGTCGCCACGAAGGTGTGGATCCTCGGTCGCTTCGCGTACTTGACCGCCTCCCAGCAGCGATCGATATCCGCCAGACCCACGCGCGACAACCCGCAGATGGCGGGCGCGTTCTCGAGCTGCCCGACCTGCTTCGCCACCTCGCGGGTCGCTTCGAAATCCTCGTCCGATGAGATAGGGAAGCCCGCCTCGATGACGTCGACGCCAAGCCGGGCGAGCTGACGCGCCATCTCCAGCTTCTCGACGGTAGTCATCGAGAATCCGGGCGCCTGCTCGCCGTCGCGGAGCGTGGTGTCAAAAATGATGACGTGATCCATGTTCGTCTCCTCCGTTACTGTGCGTGCTCTCCAAGGTCTGCCTCCCGCCTCGCCGTTCCCTCGCCCTTCCGGCTGACCAGCCGGCGGCCCGGACCAGACAAGGCATAGACAGAAAAGAGGAGAAAGAGGAAGAGCTGAGGATGGGAGGCGACGATCAGGAGCCCCAGCACCAACAGCAGCAGAATTCTGAACGGACGCCGCCTCGCGAAATCGAAGTCCTTGAACGCGTAGTAGCGGAACGTGCTCACCATGAGCAGCGCAAGCAGGTAAGTCGTGATCGTCAACCCCACCAGCTCCCAGCGGCTGAACTCGCGGTCCCCGATCAGGAGCACGGTGGCGGCGATACATCCCGCGGCGGCAGGGATGGGCAGGCCGACGAAGTACCGACGGTCCGTCACAGCGGTCAACACGTTGAACCGCGCCAAGCGGAGCGCGCCGCAGATTGCGAAGAGGAACGCCGCGAGCCATCCGACCCGTCCGAGCGGGCCCAGCGCCCACGCGTAGAGGAGCAAGCCTGGAGCCACGCCAAAGGAAACCACATCGGCCAGCGAGTCGAACTCGATGCCGAACTGCGTGGTGGTTTTCGTGAGACGAGCCACCCGTCCATCAAGCACATCCATGACCATTGCGATAAAGATCGCCACGGCCGACTCGGTATAGCGGGCCTCGAACGCCAGGATCATGGAGAGCATCCCGCAAAAGATATTTCCGGTGGTGAGCAGGCTGGGAAGCAAGAAGATGCCGCGCTTCCGTTTCTCGCGGAGCACCTGCCACCGGTCCTGCCGCCCCTCCGCCAAACTTCTCTGTCGAAATCTGCGCCTCATCCCATCACTCCAATGACTGACTCTCCTCCGCGCACCCGGTCCCCGACCTTGATCTGCAAGCGGACCTCGTCAGGGACGATGAGATCGACGCGCGACCCGAAT
>DATEAO010000136.1:0-2147 GCA_035288345.1 Candidatus Methylomirabilota bacterium
AATCTCATCGAGGTCTCCTCCTTAAGAGAGAGATTAGGGACCACGAGCGTACCAAACGGTCCGCTCAGGAGGGGCCTCAATGAGTATCAACAGGCTGGAGCGGACCGGCTCGACGCCGGCCGCTCAGCCTGCGCGTTAGACGGCCACACATGCGCATCTGGTCCCCTTGGATCTTCGCCTCCATCGCGCTCATAGCGGCCACGAACTCCACCTTGGCGCAAGGCCCTCACAGCTACAAGCCTCCCGGGGGCTACGTGCCTGATGCGGAAACCGCGACCAAAATCGCGGTCGCCGTCTGGGAGCCGATTTACGGGCGAGAGAAGATCGCGTCGCAGAAGCCGTACAAGGCGCGACTGGTCGGAGGCGTCTGGATCGTTGAGGGCTCGCTGCCTGAATCCCCAAGCGGACGTGTGCTCGTGGTTGGTGGCGTCGCTATTGCTGAGATCTCCAAAGACGATGGGAGAGTCCTGAGGGTCAGTCATGGCAAATAGGCCACAGTGCCCCGGGGGTAGAGACAGATGCGCTATCGGTCAACGCGCTGTGCGCCTCGGAGTGATCGTGCTTGCTTTCGCGGGCCGGTGTACGAACGCGACCCTAGTTGCGGCGACGAGCTCGAGCACTTCCGAAAACCCCGGCTTTTTTGACCCCGATGGCTACTACTTCCCGAGCGGTGACGTTGTGGTAGCCGGGCACAAGATCGACTGGATAGGCCTCCGCACCCTCGAGTACTACTACGGCGGCGCCCTTCATTATGAAAAGCCGCGGTTCGTACAGCCGACGGCACGCCTCGTGTTGACTCGGTTGGCAGATCGGAAGCGATCCACGCACGAGTGTCCACAACCAGTTATTACGCGCGATGAACTGGGTGTGCTCTGTCGATCAACGCCGATCGGTGTGGTATCGATTCGCGGCACCTTCGTGGATAAGCGGGGTCAGTTCTGGAACAGAAGCGACGTTGCTCCTCAAAAAACTGTTGTCGCGGTTGCGACTGTCACCTTCACAGAAAGTAGCAAAGGCCAGGTGTCCCGTCGCGTGTCGTTTACCTATTGGGAGCGCGACTGAGTCTTGCAGCGTCGGTTGAACCGTCTAACCCTTATGAGGCCCCGGCTTGTCAAAGGCAGACGGCTCCCGTGACGAAAGTTTTTTCGTCTCTTCGTCGACGTCGCTCCTGGAGGTCATGCTGCTCTGACTTGGTTTCCGACAATCAGGTTGCGGGACGCAAAGCGCCCTGCACCAAACATATATGGACCCATCCCGTGCGCAAGAGGATTCTGATTGCAAGGGCAAGAGAGGATCGTGACTGCACACATATATCCGGCCTGTTCGCGACGAGCGATACTCCTCTGGCCCTGATGGAATCCGCGCTCTTTCTTCTCATCACCTAGGGTGCGCGCTCGATGCTTCGCACGAGCAAGTCGCCGACCGGGGAGCCGGGAGCTGTCGTGGTCATCCTGATCCCGATCCGGCCGCGGTCACCTTCCCGGGTCAGCTCCATCACTGACTCCTCACGGCCGCCCGCGCGGCGCGGACCATGTTGGCCAGAAAGAGAAGAATGGCCAAAGCGTTCAGCGACCCGCCCCACCCCTGCAACGGCATCGGTCTCACAAGATCACCACCGACGCGGAGCAGCAGTGAGAGATGGAGAAGCGCCCAATGCGAGTAGAATAGTCGCCGAAACGGAAGATCAATCCCAAGGAGCGAGGGAATGATGAGGGGGGCGTGGCCGAAGATCATTGAGAAGACGAAGCCGAGCAGGATGGCGTGGAGCATCGCGTCGTAGGTGGGACCTGCGGCAAAGTAGTCGCCGAACAAGAGCCACAAGAGTCCACCCACCCCAAGCCAGAGATAGCCTGAGAGGAGGCAGATCGCCATGTAGCGCGAGAGGCCTCCCTGTTCGAGCGTTCGCCACGCGATATCGTGCCGGACAAGCCATACGGTAAGGGCCACGAGGCCAACTCCGCCCAGTCGGATGCCGGCATGAAACACGAAGAGGCTGATCAGCAGCCCGAGGACAAGCAGACCATTGGCAACGGCAAACTCAGCCCGGCTCCTCCGACTCTGGGGGATGAGCCGCGTCAATTCGAGCCGCTCTCCCCCGATCGTCACGACAAGGAAGCTGATCCACCAGGGCGCGACCTGAAAAAGCG
>DATEAO010000137.1:0-2412 GCA_035288345.1 Candidatus Methylomirabilota bacterium
AGCGCGTGCAGCGTCCCTTTGCCCTGCTCCACCTCACTCGCGATCCTGGACAGCGTCCCGCCTGCGCGAGCCAGATCCCCAAAGGCGCCCCCTCCTCCCTTGTGGTAGACCAGGCCGTGAAGGAACCCATCGCCCTTCTCAATTTCCTCAGCAATTCTTCGACTCGCGCGCAAGCCTGCCGAGAGATCGTCCAGCGCTTTGGAGTCGTTCACGGTTTGGACCGTGGAGCGCAGCTCCTTCACCAAACTGTCCACATCCTTCAGCACCTCAGCGCCCTGCCCCACCAGCCGGTTCACCTCAATCGGCTCCTGAGTCCGAATGGTCTCACCCTCCTTTAGAGGCGGCGCGTCAGGGCTTCCGAGCGAGACCTCCACGATCTTGTCACCGAGCAGCCCCAACGTCTCGATGCGCGCGACTGAGTCCTTGCGAATCCTGTTTTGCACCTTCTTGGTCAACCCCAGGACCACGCGAATCCTCCCCCCGTTCTCTGCCGGAAGGCTGATCTTCGAAACCCGCCCCACCGGCACGCCGGCCAGACGCACGGTGGCGCCGTCCACCAGCCCGCCGACACCCTCGAACTCTGCGTTGACGAAATATTTCGCCTCAAAGTATTGTCCGGACCGTCCGAGGAAGTAGACGAGGGTCAGAAGCACAATGAGCGCGGTGAGGAGAAACGCTCCCACCCGAGTCTGAAGCGCGACCTGACGACGATCTTCACTGACCATATGTCACCCTCATCTCCCCTGCCAGGAATGCCTGGACTTCAGGGTCCGGGGAGGCGACGATCGCCTCCGGTGGCCCATCCGCGAGAATATGTCCGTCGTGGAGGATCGCCATTCGGTCCGCAATGAACGTCGCGAACTCCTGGTCATGCGTGACCACGACAGCGGTTTTGCAGACGCCGCCCCTGAGTTTTGCGATCAACTCGCCAACCAGCCTCGCGTTTGAGGGATCCAGGCCCGCGGTGGGCTCGTCATAGAACACCACCTCAGGCTCCATCACAAGCGCCCGCGCGATGCCGGCCCGCTTCCGCATTCCCCCCGAGATCACAGCCGGGAGCAGCCCCGCGGCTTCGCTCAACCCCACCGTAGCAAGACAAGAAGAGACGCGCTCGGCGATCTCGGCTTCGCTCATCCCGGTGTGCTCGCGGAGCGGGAACGCCACATTCTCGAAGACCGTGAGCGAGTCGAAGAGCGCGGCTCCCTGGAAGACGAACCCTGTCCGCCGCCGGATTGGCAGGAGCGCTTCCTCCCTGAGCGGCACAATATTCTCACCGAAGAGGCGCACGATGCCCGCGTCTGGCTTGATCAGTCCCGCGATGACGCGGAGCAGCACAGTCTTCCCCTCCCCGCTCCCCCCCATGACCGAGAGCGTGACCCCTTCGGAGAGGCTCAAACTGATCCCCTTCAACACGTCCTTCTCATCGAAGGCCTTCCAGACATTCTCAAGCTCGATCACCGGAGTCGCCATCTCACCAGAAGAGGAAGATGAACAGCTTTGTCAGAAAGAAATCCGCCACCAGGATCGCCAGCGTGACCTGGACCACCGTGTGGGTGGTGGCGCGCCCCAGCCCCTCCGTGCCCCCGCGGGTGGCCAGCCCGTTGTAACAGCCGATCAGGGTCACGATCACGGCGAAGAAGAACGTCTTGCCGACACCGGTGAGAAAATCCTTCAGCACCACCCAGTAGCTGATGGTGTTCCAGTAGAGGGCCACATCGATCCGTCGCTCAAACACCGCGATCAGCATCCCGCCGATCATCCCGACGAGGTCCGCCACGATGGTCAGCAGCGGAAAGACGATCAGGGCCGCGAAGAGCCGGGGCACAATGAGCCGCTTCACATAATTTACGCCGATCGCCCGAAGCGCATCGATCTGCTCGGTCACCTTCATGGAGCCGAGCTCGGCGGTGATCCCCGACGCGACCTTGCCCCCCACGAGGATGGACGTCAGCACGGGTCCAAGCTCTCGCAGCATCGAGAGCGCGACGAGCGGCCCGATGTACAGCTCGGCGCCGAAGCGGGCCATGTTGACGGCGCCCTGGATCGCCAGCACCATGCCGGTAAAGATCGCAGCGGTCGTGGCCACGAGCAGCGAGCGGACCCCCATGTTGTCGATCTCTTGAACCACCAACCGAAAGTAAGCGGGTGGAAGCGCCAGGTTCCGCATGACCTGAGCGGTCAAGAGCCCCAACCCTCCGTAGTAGAAGGCTGCCCGCCGTCCTTGCTCTCGAATCACTGCTGCCATCGACATCATTGCGCTCCATAGAGGGCGAAACTTCCGACGAATTTCGAAAACTCATCCTGCCCTTTGGAGAACTCTTCAGGGGGCGCCGCATAGATCAGATCGTGAACACACCCGCCCGCTTTGAGCACGTAGTGCTCGATCTCGACGCTGGACCCCTCCAGACTGCC
>DATEAO010000138.1:0-2356 GCA_035288345.1 Candidatus Methylomirabilota bacterium
ATCCCCGGCGCTGGACCACTCAGCTCCCGGCTATTCTTTCGATGATCTACCTGCTCTCGGTGATCACGTTTTTCACCCAGTACGCCCACCCTTTCGGTCGAACCTGGCCTGCACAGGCCCATCGTCCCGATCTGGTCGTACTCCACCTGCCAGGACTAACAACCTCGAGGGCGGAGATGTATGAGATCCTTGCTGTGGCCAGCATCCTTCTGCAAACCGCCGTGCTGATGGGACTGCTTCTGCTCGCGCTTCGGCGGTGGCCGCTTCGCCCTGGAAGCCTGACACTGCTCCTCGTCATCAACACGAGCTTGATGGTCTTTATGCGAGATACGATGGTTCCTCCCGGTCCTCGCGTGGTGATCCTCATCGCGCTTCTTGGAGGGATTGCCGCTGACCTCTTACTCTGGCTGCTCAGGCCGTCGATCGCGCGTCAGGGCGCGCTTCGTCTTTTTGCGTTCGGGGTTCCGGTACTCCTCTACATCGTCTACTTTCTCACCTTGATGGTGCTCGGAGGAATCTGGTGGTCGCTTCCGATGTGGACCGGCTCGATCGCGCTCGCCGGGCTGGTCGGCTTGCTGCTCAGCTATTTGGTAGCGCCGCTCAAATCATCACACAGCGAGTCCGGGCGGTGATGAGTCGTGCCGCTCGATCAGCCGAAGCGTCATCTTCCGTTATCTAGATTCGGATCCTGACCCGTAAAATGGAGCGAGAAACGAGCTGGGAGCGGGACAGTGAG
The DNA here is from genome assembly GCA_035288345.1 of Candidatus Methylomirabilota bacterium. Classification (GTDB taxonomy): domain Bacteria; phylum Methylomirabilota; class Methylomirabilia; order Rokubacteriales; family DATEAO01; genus DATEAO01. The sequence goes on from DATEAO010000138.1 coordinate 737, forward strand.
TGGGGCGCGGTGAAGGCCCTGCTCGCTCGCGAAGCGCTCACCGAGATGGGGAAGGAGCGCGCGAGCGCAGCGGCGCCCCTCACCGATCCCTCAGCGGTCCAGTCAGCCATCGAGCTGACGCGTGAGGCCCGGCTGGGCGCGGCCAGCGCAGGGCCGCTCCCGCTTCAATCGATCCCGGATATTCGTCTGGCGCTGGAAGCGTGTCGTGTGCCGGGCAGCGTGCTTGATGGCGCGGAGCTGGTCCAGATCATTCCGGTGCTCGAAGCCGGCCCGCGGTTGATCGCGTACGGGAAGTCGATCCGCCCGATCGCCCCGTGGATCGCGGCCATCACTGATTCGCTCCCGCGCGCTCCTGATCTCACGGATCAGCTCCGCCGGTCGCTTGACGCTGACGGCGCAGTCACCGATGAAGCCAGCCCGAGACTCAAAACGCTCCGCCGAGAGATCCGCGACAAGCAGCGGAGGCTCACCGGCCTGCTTGAGAAGGCCTTTCAGTCAGCCAACGCTGACAGGCTCTACTCCGATCGGTACGTGACGATCAGGCACGGGCGGTACGTGCTGCCGGTCAGAGCCGAGGCCCGCGCGTCCTTGCGCGGGATTGTTCACGACCGATCGCAGTCCGGCCAGACGCTCTTCATCGAGCCGGAATACGCGGTGGACGCCAACAACGATCTGGTCCAGGCGATCCGCGAGGAGGAGTATGAGACGGCGAGGGTCCTTGCCGAGCTCACCGACGGCGTGCGCGAACGGCTGGAAGACCTGGAGAGGTTGGTCGATCTGATCGCGGAGCTCGACTGGATCTTTGCGCGCGCGGGCCTGGCCGAGCGGATGGTGGCGGCGCCTCCCATCATTGATCTGGAACGCTCAGTGTCGTTACGCGGCGCGCGCCATCCGCTCCTGCTTGCCCAGAGCTGGAGCCGTCCCGACAGGCCGGTTGTTCCCATGGATATCGAGCTTGGGCCTGACCGGCCACTCCTCGTGATCACCGGGCCGAATGCGGGCGGCAAGACCGTCGCCCTCAAGACGCTCGCGCTCCTCTCGCTCATGACGCAGGTCGGGTGCCACGTCCCCGCTGACGAGGGTTCTCGGCTTCCCGTCTTTCCCATGGTCTACGCCATCATCGGCGACGATCAGTCAGTTGCGGAGAACCTCTCGACCTTTTCCGCCTTCGTGAAGCAGATCAAAGAGATTCTCGAGCGCGCGGATGACCGATCACTCGTGCTGCTCGACGAGCTGGGCGCGGGGACCGACCCCGACGAGGGCGCTGCGTTGGCGCAGGCGATCCTCGAGGAGCTGGACACGCGTGGCGCGCTCGTGATGGCCACGACCCATCTCGAGCCCCTCAAAGTGTTTGCGAGCAGTTACCCTCGAGCGCGGAACGCGTCGGTGGAGTTCGACGAGCGAACGCTCGCGCCGACCTTTCGCCTGCGCTACGATCAGCCGGGGCAGAGCTATGCGCTGACCATCGCGGCGCGACTCGGGCTGGGCCCGGAGCTGATCACGCGAGCCAACGCGCACCGCTCAGCCGAGTCTGCGCGGCTGGGAGACCTCCTGGCGAAGCTCGATGCTCACGCCCGCTCAGAGGCCGACGCCAGGCGTGAGATCGAGCAGGCGCGGGAC
>DATEAO010000139.1:0-8351 GCA_035288345.1 Candidatus Methylomirabilota bacterium
CCGCCGCCCGCCACTACTTCGATCGAGACCTCCCGGCCTTCACCGCCATTCTCGGGAGCTTCAAGCTCACAAAGACCTGAGCGACGCAAACCACGCGCCTACAGCACGTAAAGACTGGACCAGGCCATCAGTGTATCGTCCGGCCAGAGACTGGTCTCGGTCAAGAAGCCACGCGCTTCCGACGGGTCGGGGCTGTCTAGGAGCGTCAGCGCTCGGCCATCACCCACGAAACCTCTAAGATCCTGGTCGCGGCCGGAGGTCGCGAAGGTCAGCTCGACCTCGGCAGCAGCTTCTGACGCTACTTGATCGCGAATCGCCGAATGCCTTTGATCCGCTCGAACACTTTGTCGGCGGTCACGATGCCGTCGAGATTGTGGGTCTGAACGACCGCACCGTGGATCGCGTCACGGGCGCCGAGAAAAGAGTATTGGCGCATCAGGTCGCGGGCAGCTTCTACTTCATCCCTGCCGATCGCGATAGGGTTAGGGGAGAGCACCAGTAGATCGTCCAGTGTCTCAAAGCCCTTCCTGCGCTCGTTGCGCGAACTGTAGACATACCGGACCTCTTGGAGGGTTCGGCATCCACCGTCGCCTGGGAGAGTTCCTGTAGCGATTTCGGAAGGAATACGGCGGCTGCTCTCTCTCAGCGGGTGGGACTTGCCGGGACAGCATAGACAATGACGTTGGTATCAATCAAACGCAAGCCGCCGCCTCATGCCCTTCGAAAGCTCGGTCTTCAGTTGCTTCCAACGGGGGAAGTCCACTTCACGCTGCGGTGACGTGAGTCGCTTCAGTGCGGCGATCCGCTCGTGACTCGATGGAGTAAGGTACTTCTCTTTGACGGCCTCTCGAATCAGGGCCCCCACGGACTTCTTGGTCTTCTTCGCCAGGCGGTGTAACGCTCCTATCTCGGCCGGATCCAATAAAATCTCCACACGTTTTGTCAGCATCACATTACCTCCGGGTACATCCGTAGAATAGGATGGCCGGAGAGCATCGTCAAACTTCCGTTCGGCAATTTGGAGGCCGGCCGACCTCCTTTGGGAGACGGACCACGAAAGCTCATTGCCATCAGGCTGGACCCGAAAGTCCTGGAGTGGGTAAGGCAGACAACGGACAAAAGAGGTCTTTCCTATCAAACGCTCATCAACGACATCCTTGCCCATGCGATGAAGAGAGCGAGTTAAAAGTCAAACGTGATGAAAAGCTTCAACACGCTCATCGAGAGCTGAGTAACGCAGTCCACACCCTTACAGGACGTAAAGAGTGGACCAGGCCGTCAGCGAGTTGTCCGACCAAAGATTTGTTTCCGTCAGAACGGTGCGCGCTTCCGACGGGTCGGGGCTGTTGAGGAGCGTCAGCGTTCGGCCATCACCCAGGAAACCTCCAAATGCCATGCGTCCCTTTCCCCGCAGTTCGATCAGGGCGAATGCTGCCATCTCGGGATCGGACGGCGCGCCTTCGATCATGGTCGCTTTCCTTGAGCCGTCGAAGACCGGATCCACTGATTTCCAGGGCTCGACGAATTGGCCGAATGTTCGAAGCGTGTAGCCGGTCCACACGCCCCCTTTAAAGTACGGGTCTTCCCGGGCTAGCGTTTCGACATCCGACGGCTGGTTCACGCGGAAGAAGCAGTCTGCCGCGGAGAGGTCGGCCCGGAGCGCGACGCCGATGACCACTCCTTGGCTGCGGAGCGCGAGAAGGCGTTGGAGATGCGCCTCGCGATATGGCCCGCGGCGTTCTTTGTAGTCATCCGAGTTCGTGCACACCACGTGATACACGATCACGGCTCTCACTCCTTTTGTTGTTGCGCCGTGAGGAGCGATGCGGTAATGTCTGTTGCTGCTTTAGCATACGGTAACGGCGAAACCTGCACAACTCACCCAAGCCGAAAGGAGACTCCTGATGACCTGGCTCTTTCAGACTGATCCTGCGTGGCCGCTGTTCATTGTTCGTTTGGGGTTGGGGATTGTCTTCTTCGCGCACGGCGCTCAAAAGGTCTTCGGTTGGTTTGGTGGCTACGGGCTGAAGGGGACGCTGGGCTACTTCAAGAGTTTGGGGATTCCGACCGCCTTAGGGGTGATCGCCTGCTTTGCTGAACTTCTGGGTGGGATCGCGATGATCGTGGGGTTTTTGACGAAGCTCGCGGCGATCGGGTTGATCATCGACATGCTGGTGGCGATTGCCAAGGTGCACAGCCCGAACGGCTTTTTCCTGAACTGGGGGTTGGTGCAAGGGAAAGGTCACGGTTACGAGATGAACCTTGCGCTGATTGCGATGGCGCTCGCCATCCTGATCGGCGGGGCCGGGCTCTGGTCCATCGACTCGGCCCTATCGAGATAGCAATCAGCTGTCAGCATTCAGCGCCAGCTTTGAGGTGAAATCACTGAAAGCCGATGGCTGATCACTGAGAGCTATTTATAGCTGATGCGGTAGATCTGGCCGGCGGTATCGTCCGAGACGTACAGGGCGCCGTCCTTCCCGGTCAGCACGTCAACGGGACGCCCGGAGCGTTGACGGCCCTCAAGCCATCCCCATGCGAAGTCCTCTACGCGCTCGGGCTTGCCGTTCTTTAGCACGATGCGAAGCAGCTTATAGCCGGTCGGGACAGAGCGATTCCAGGAGCCGTGCAGCGCCACGAAGATGTTGCCGCGGTACTCCGGGGGAAACCGGTCCCCCTGATAGAAGGTGAGTCCGAGCGGCGCTGAGTGCGCCTGGAACTCGACGTTGGGCGCCATCGCCTTCTGGCAGCGTTCCGGTGATCCGTAGTCGGGATCGGGGACGATCTTTCCCTGATTCGAGTAGCAGTACGGCCAACCGTAGAAGCCCCCCTCCTTCACTTCCGTTACATACTCGGGCGGGAGATCGTCGCCGAGCCAATCCCGCCCGTTGTTGGTGGCCCACAGCTCCGTGGTGCCCGGCCGAAACGTGATGCCCACGGCATTCCTCAAGCCGGTGGCGAAGAGTACTTCCCCCGATCCATCAGGGTTGTATCGAACGATCGAGGCTCGGCGCTTATCGCGCTCCTCGCAGACGTTGCACGACGAGCCTACGGAGACATAGAGCTTTTCGTCGGGCCCCACGACAAGGGTTCGGGTAAAGTGGCCGCCGCCCCGAGGCAGGTTGCGCACGATGATGGTCTGCTCTGCGGCGATCATGGTCGCAGGGTTATATCGATACCGAAGGATGCGACCTGTCTCGGCCACGTAGAGAAAGCCTTGCTGGAACGCAAGCCCATGTGGAGAATCGAGATCGTCCAGGATGACGACCTGGGTGTCTGCCCGCCCGTTACCGTCGCGATCGGGAAGCGCTAACACCTTGCCGCCCCGCGTGATTGAGACCACGAGGGTTCCGTTAGGATCAAGGGCCATGAATCGCGCGCTCCCGAGTCCTTTCGCGAACGTCGAGATCACAAACCCAGGCGGAAGCTTGATCGATGAAAGATCCTGCGATTCAGCGGGTGTTGCGAAGAAGGCCAATCCAACAACTGCTGCGAGCGCTCGAATGTCCATGAGGATCTTCCACACGATTTGGTGCGTGACTGAAAATCGGCGCGAGAGCTGAAGCCTTTGTCACGCGGCGCGGGTGCCGTCTTCCGCGACCGATGTGATGACGTAGGTGCCGCTCTTCTGGTCCCGATCCAGCGTGACGATCTTATGCTTCACCGCGTCCTCGAGGAGCTTCGAGAAGGTGGAGTAGCCGTAGTAGCTCTCGTTGAACGCAGGGTTCTTCCTGATCATGGTCTGCTTGACCATGGAGCTCCAGAGGATCTCTTTGTTCTCGCGCTGGAGCGCCTGCACAGCGTCCACCAGTTGGGCGAAGGCCTCGGCCTTCTTTTCCGGCACTCCCTTCAGCAGGTGGGTCTTCTTCGCCTCCCGGATCAGGTCTTCATAGAAGATGAACTCGTCACAGTTCGCCACGAGGAGCTCGGACGAGGAGTTCTTCACCCCCAAGCCGATCACATACCGGTCGTTCTCCCTCAGCTTGGAGACAAGCGGGGAGAAATCCGAGTCGCCTGAGACGATGGCGAACGTGTCGATGTGCTCCTTCCCGTAGGAGAGGTCCATCGCATCTACCACCATCCGAATGTCTGCCGAGTTCTTGCCGCTGTACCGGCTCTGCGGCACATCGATCAGCTCGATCGCGGCCTCGTGGAACGGACGCTTGTATTCCATGTAGCGGCTCCAGTCCGCGTAGGCCCGCTTCACCATGACCTTGCCCTTCTCCACCAATCGCTCCAGCACCAGCTTGATTTCGAACGCTTTGTAGTTGGCGTCTTTCACGCCACGGGCGATGTTCTCGAAATCGATGAACAGGGCCACTTTCCGATCTTCGTTCATGTATCCTCCCCTCCAAACTGTTCAGGCCATACGGCTCGTGCTCATCGAGCCAACTAATCGTATTATAAGCTTCTCCTCGAGATCGTACCAATCTCTTTTCGCTTCGTGTGTTCACGAACATTTGACACGCCTGTGACAACGTCGATCCTCATTGCGGGAGAAACTAGTCATCGAACAATTACTACTCACAGGTTCTGTATGAAAAAGGAGGGTTCCCATGTACAGTCGAGTGCGGAGCAGTCTCATAGTCGTGGTCCTGGGGGCGTTCGTATTCTCGGGATGTGCCTACACGTCGATGTCGGAGAAGGAGATGACGAAGGAATCTGGAGCGATGAAGTCGGGTGACGCGATGACGAAGGAAGGCCAGATGATGAAGGACGACAAAGGGATGATGAAGGACGACAAGGGGATGATCAAGAAATGAGGTGGGCGTGGATAGGGTTCTATTCGTCGGCTCTCACGTGGACGAGTGCCCTCCTGCTCTGCACCGCTGTGGTCGCGTCCTACGCAGAGCTGCCATCGACCCCGCTCCCGCTGCTGGAAGGCGGCTCCTTGAATCTGCAAGAGTTCAAGGGGCAAGTGGTGGTGATCCGCTTCCTGGCCTCGTGGTGACCGTACTGCCAACGGGAGGTTCCCGTTTTCAACGAGGTCTATCGGCAGTATAAGGATAAAGGGGTCGCGTTTGTCGGGATCTTCGTCGTAGATACCGAAGCCCGTGCCCGGGAGTTTGCCAAAAGTTACAAGGTGAGCTTCCCTCACGGCTACGATTGGGAGTTGAAGCTTGCCACACCGTTCGGCTTTCGAGGGATGCCGTATACAGTGGTGCTGAACCGGAAGGGCGAGGAGGGGCGCCGCTTCTCCGGTCCGGTGTCAAGGGCTGACTTGGTGAACACGATCGAAACGTTGCTCAAAAGCCCTTAGTGCGCTTCACTCTTCACACTTCACGTATAGGCGAAAGGAGGCGAACAATGTCAAGGATTCAGGAAGTCGAGCGACCAGGGTTCATGCTCCGACTGTTCTACAAGATCGGGGAGCGGATGTACGGCAAGGTGCCCACGCCGGAGCGACTTATGGCCCACCGTCCCGCGTTGATGATGGGGCTCGGCGGACTCTACGGCGCCATCGAGTGGTTCGGCAAGATCAATGTGGAGCTGAGAGGGCTCCTCAATGTCCAGGTGGCGGAATTGTATGGAAGCCAGTACTGAATGGACATCCGGCGCGCCGTTGGCGTGAGGGCCGGCATCCCCGTCGAAAAGCTCAACGCGCTCGATTCATATCATGAGAGCCCGCATTTCACCGAAAGGGAAAAGGCCGCGCTTGAGTTCTCCGAGCGAATCACTCGCGACGACCTGGAGGTAACAGAAGGATGTTCTGCCAGGCTTCGCGAGCACTTCACGGAGCCCGAGATCGTCGAGCTGACCTTTATCATCGGGTTTCAGACCTTCGCCAGCAAGTTCGCGAAGGCGTTCCAGATCGCCCCACAGGGGTACTCGGAGCCTTCAGCGTTCAGCCGCGGCCCTCGGCATGGGGCGTCGCGCTGAAGCTCATCGGCGATTGGGGGCTGTCCGGAACGATTGTCCGGTAGTTCGTCCAACGTGTAGTATGAATATGAGAAACCCGGCGCGGCCGAAAGGTCCGCGCCGGGCGAATCCTGGCCGGAGATGGAGGAGCGCATGCTGATACGGCGAGCGCCGGATATCGGGTCGTCGGAGATTACTGACCACACCCTGTACGTCAACCGCCGATCGTTCATGATCGGCGCCGCAGCATTCGCCCTCGCGCCGTCGGTGTCGGCGTCAGCGGCAACGCCTCAAGGGCAACCCCTTGCGGCCAAGCGCAATCCCGCGTTTGCGGTGGATGATCCACCGACGAAGTTCGAGAGCGTCACAACGTACAACAACTTTTACGAGTTCGGGGTGAACAAGGAAGACCCCGCGCGACTCGCGCACACGCTCAAGCCGCGGCCCTGGACCGTTCAGGTAGAGGGACACATCAAACGGCCAAAGACGTACGACATCGATGAGCTGATGAAGTTGGCGTCACTCGAGGAGCGTGTCTACCGTCTGCGCTGCGTCGAAGGATGGTCGATGGTGATCCCCTGGATCGGCTACCCGCTCAACGCGCTGATCAAGCGGGTCGAACCGACCAGCCAGGCGAAGTTCGTTGAGTTCACGACCCTGCACGATCCCGAGCAGTTCCCGGGGCAACGGCCCGCGTTCTTCAGTTTTTCCGGTCTCGATTGGCCCTACGTCGAAGGGCTGCGGATGGACGAGGCGCTGCACCCGCTGACGCTGCTGACGTTCGGCCTCTATGGTCAACTGCTCCCGAACCAGAACGGCGCTCCGGTGCGCGTGGTGGTGCCGTGGAAGTACGGCTTCAAGAGCGCCAAATCGCTTGTGCGCATCCGCTTCGTGAGTGACCAGCCCAAGACCGCGTGGGAGAAGGCGGCGCCCCAAGAGTACGGCTTCTACTCCAATGTGAACCCGCAGGTCGATCACCCGCGCTGGAGCCAGGCGACGGAACGGCGCATCGGCGAGTTCCGGCGGCGGCCGACGCTCATGTTCAACGGGTACGCCGATCAAGTCGGCTCGATGTACACGGGACTGGATCTCAAGAAATACTACTGAGCTCAGATCTCGGATTACGGATGTCAGATCTCGGAAGTTCGACCAACCGACATCCGACATCTGTGATCTGGCATCTGAATACCGACATCTAACGTGACGAGGCGAGTTCGCATCATCCTGAAAACCCTCGTGTGGGGTGTAGCGCTCTCACCCCTCGCTCTTCTCGCGTATCGCTTCTTTACCGATAGCATGGGCGCGAATCCGATCTCTTACGCGACCAATCTGCTGGGCGACACGACGCTCAGGCTCCTGCTCAGCACCCTTTCGATGACCCCGCTCCGCGTGTTGTTTGGCATCTCCTGGCCGATCAGCCTCAGGCGCCTGCTCGGGCTGTTCGCGTTCTTCTACGCCTCGCTCCACTTCTCTGTCTGGATCGCGGTCGATCATTTCTTCGATTGGCGCGCGATGGGCGCCGACATCGTGAAACGGCCGTACGTCACGGTAGGGATGACCGCGCTCACCTTGCTGGTGCCGCTCGCGGCGACATCGACCACGCGGATGGTGAAACGCCTCGGCGCAAGGAATTGGCAGCGGCTTCACATGCTGGTGTACGTCATCGGTGTGTTGGGTGTGCTGCACTATCTGTGGCTGGCGAAGAAAGGCGTGAACGATCCTTACTGGTACGCGATCTGGCTCTCTGTCGTGTTGTCGATCCGGCTCTGGGACTGGGCGCGACGGCTCGTCAACAAACGGCAGCAGGTTGTAAAGCCCTCAGACCGGGTGACTGCAGCCAGATACCATTCGATGGAGGCATAGGGTACCTTATGCAGCGAGCCGTCATTGCTGTCACGTCAGCTGGGCTGCTGATGCTTGGCGCACTTGTGCTTCTTCCCCCGATCGTCGGCGCGCAACGGAGTTTGCGGCCCGGGCAGCCCGCGCCCGAGATCAGCGGGGAGCCATGGATTAATAGTGGGCCATTGAAATTGGGAACGCTTCGCGGCCGCGTGGTGTTCGTGGAGTTCTGGACCTACGGCTGAATCAACTGCCGGAACGTGGTCCCGCAGTTGCGGGCCTGGCACGCGAAGTTTGAGCGAGAAGGTCTGACCATTGTCGGTGTGCATACCCCCGAGTTCCTCTGGGAGAAGTCGCACAGGAAGGTCGTTGCCGCCACTCAGGAATTGGGAATTCGTTACCCGGTGGTCCAGGACAACGACTCCGCCATCTGGAAGCGCTTCGGGACCTGGGCCTGGCCCACCGCCGTGCTCATCGACAAGAAAGGAATCATCCGCTACCACCACATCGGCGAAGGCGCGTACGAGGAAACCGAGAGTGTGATCCGGCGCCTGCTGGCGGAGCAGGAATGACACACATGAAGGTCGCTTCCCACAGCGAGACCTTCTCTGGTTCGAGCGCCGGCTTCGCCGGCGCAACCCTGGGGGGAGGTT